>NZ_CAMYIP010000113.1 GCF_947258525.1 uncultured Eudoraea sp. | reverse complement strand
TTTGTTGTTGTGATGATCATATGTGGTTTAAATTTTGAAATAAATTCTGTATTTTGAATTTTTTGTTTTTTTAATTTGATTTTTTTGGCTTTGAATAATTTATTAATTTGAGTATTTGCCGAATCACTAATTACTAGTATATCGCAATTTTGGGTTAATAGGGAATTGATTCTTTTTTCTGCCTCATTTCCTCCTCCAATGACTATTACTATTTTATTTTGAAGATTATACTATAAAACCCATACCAAAAACATAATAATTATGGGAAACTTACAGCTTACTGCCAGATTTCTAATACATGAGGGCAAAGAAGAAGAATTTAAAAGTATGGCAATGCAATGCATGAACATTGTAAGGGAAAAGGAGAAAGATACCACTTTGCAATACGACAGGTACTTTAATGAAGGTAATAATGAGTGTGTGGTAAGGGAAACATATGCAGATTCTAATACAATTCTCACGCATAAAGGCAATATTGAGGAATACCTTGGTAAGTTCCTGGAGATATCTGACTTTTACCCTGAGATTTACGGAAGTCCCTCAGAAGAGCTCATGAATGCTGTTGGAGGAATGAATCCCAAACTATATTCCTTCTACCAGGGTTTATGAATTTATAAATTGCGAGGTTATCTGCTTTAATTAATAAATTTTAACATTTTAACTGATTATCTTTGAGGTAAGGATATCTGGCAATATTTGCCGATTATGAACATACTTAAAGAGAAACAGTAATATGATTAGAGTACTAGCCATTGCCCTGCTGGTTGTTTTAAACGGAAACCTTCTGCTAAGTCAGTCGGATAAACCTAAACTGGTTGTGGGTGTCGTAGTAGATCAGATGAGATTTGATCACCTTTACAAATATCAGGACAGGTTTTCCAACGGTGGATTTAAGAGACTTATAAGGGAAGGATTTAATTATAAAAACACCCACTATAATTACATTCCAACAGTTACTGCCGCCGGACACGCATCCATATATAGCGGAACAACCCCTGCTATACATGGCATAATAGGGAATACATGGTATCAGAGAAGTTCAAAACAGACTATTACTAATATAGGAGATACGAATGAACTTATCGTGGGAACAGCTGATGTAAATAGCTATGGTGCTTCACCAAGAAATCTACTTTCAACTACCATCACGGATCAGTTAAGATTAGACTCCAGGTTTAGGGCTAAAGTAATCAGTGTTTCTCTTAAAGACCGTGGTGCTATTTTGCCGGGGGGATATACGGCTAATGCAGCTTACTGGCATGACTGGAAAGCAAGTCCCGGTTATTTTGTGAGCAGTTCATATTATATGGAGGAGTTGCCTGATTGGGTTAATAAGTTTAATAAATTAGAAAAGTCTGATTCCTATTTAACCGATTCATGGAGTACACTGTACCCAATAGATTCTTATAAGATGAGTGCCCCGGATGACAATAATTATGAACGGGCTATTGCAGGCAAAACCAGTGCTACTTTCCCATATGATTATAAAAGTATGAGGGAACGTTACAAAGAAATAGGTGCCGAATTTCAATTAATTTGGGTTACTCCCACCGGGAATTCCTTATTAACCGATTTTGCCATAGAAGCAATTAAAAGTGAAGATCTGGGAGCAGATGATATTACAGATTTTATTAATATTAGCTATTCTGTTACTGATGTTATTGGGCATACTTTTGGCCCTCAGTCTGTTGAGTTTGAAGATGTGATATTAAGACTGGACAGGGACATTGAAAATCTATTAAAATCATTGGATGCAACTGTTGGCACCGGAAATTATTTATTGTTTTTAACTTCTGATCACGGGTCCGTTCCTGTAGCTCCTTACTTGGCTGATAATAAACTGCCCACGGGAATTGCTAACATAAACCAATATCAGGTTGCTCTTCTAAGCCATTTAAACTCTAAATATGGAGTTAATCAATGGATTGAAAATTTCGAAGGAGAGTCAGTTTATTTAAACCATGATGTTATTAAGCAAAAAAAATTATCCCTAAGTGCTGTACAACGTGAAGTGGCAGATTTTCTTATAACGCTTGAAGAGGTTACCGGCGCTTTAACTGCTTCCGATTTACAATCGCAAAGTTATAGTTATGGCATGAACCAAATGCTTCAGAATGGCTATCATGCCAAAAGATCGGGAGACGTCCTTTTAATATTTAAACCGGGATATGTGCAGAGCCTGAACCCCAGAACAACAATGCAAAATTATAAAGGGACCACACATGGTTCGGGATATGCGTACGATACTCACGTTCCTATGTTATGGTTCGGGAAATCTGTACCCAAAGGTAAATCCCTTAGAAAAGTATCGGTTATTGATATTGCTCCCAGCATAGCACAAATGCTCAACATACCATATCCCAGCGGGACTACAGGGGAGCCATTGATAGAATTATTTGAGTGAAAATAATCCTTTAAAAGATAGAATTCAGCGGAGTATTTGGAAAGTTCAGAGGTGCACCAAAAAAAGTTGCAGATGGTTTCTATTTTAGTCTTGCAACACCTAATATTTCCTTTCTGTATGTGTTGTCGTTAGCTATAACCTCAAAAAATTCATTAATAAATCTTCTTGCCTTGGAAAATTCTTTTGGATCCTCAAAGCTAGATTCCAAATCATTAATGATTGTCAACATTTTACTTTTGTTATTCAGAAACTCCTTTCTTACTGTTTGATAGACCTCCGGATTACGCTTAAAACCTCTATATAACCTTTGGGTTACTTCTTCAATACTCAACACTTCTCCCTGAACCTGTGAGACCACTGCGTAGCTCGCATCTACCAGTCCGGACATATCAAAATCGTAAGGCACAGGTAAAATATTACCATCCACGAATAAAAGCTTTTCATTGTGGCGATAAGCCAAAGAATAATCAGTATTGCCAATCATAAATTGAAAAAAATCATTTCTTACGGAACAAAGATCATTCTGCTGCAGGGGATGTACGGATCTTTTAATTTGCTTACCATCACATCTGTCCTTCACTCTGTCAATATCTTCTATAAAAAACCCTTTTACAATAAAATTTTTTACTTTCTGCCCTTTTTCATCGGTGAAATCAATATTCAATAACCTGGTTTTAAAATGATAAGGAGATACCAGTTCATATAACTTATAAGCTATATATTCCTTTAAAACTTTATCGTTGTAGTCATTTTGCAGTACGCAGGGAAGTACGAGTTTTAGTTTCTTATTGCCTTCAAATAGAGTTCCGGCCGTTTCTGATTTTTTAATCTTCATTTTCACTGGCGGGAAATAGCAATTTTCCCTTCTGTAATTACCTCTTGCCCTAATTTTTACTGCTAAGGTATCCCAGGATTCATCACTGGTCATATAACTAATTTCACTTTCAATATATGTACTGTCATTTGTTTCTTTTCTTAAAACTTTGTTGGAATATCTAAGCTTAACAGGTATTGGGTCGTTTTTGCTAAAGAGCTCTGTGACCTGAATATCCTGGTCCGTAGCAGCTATTTCTTGTGAAAAAGTTGTTTCAGTTATAAAAAGACATATTGAAAGGAATAGAAAGATAGCTTGCTTTTTCACGAGATTGTAGTTAGATTTACTTTCATAAGATAATAAATTTTAAGCTATCGGACGCTACCTTTCCATATTAAATTACAGAACATTAATTGTATTGATTATTTCTACTGTTGTTACGTTTGTGGCATTTAGATTTAATCTCAATTTTTACGTAGATCTTACAATGCTAAGTATTGCCATAATATTTCCCCTGGTTTTTACAATACGAGGTTCATTCAGACGAAGGGAAAAGGCCCTGCAACATTTAAGTAAATTCAGAAGTGCGCTAAAGACTGTTCATTATTTTGTGATGAGCAACAAGGAACTTAGCGAGGAGAGTAAAAAAGAAATGACTGGTATTTTGCTAAATATTAGTGAGCAAACTATGGATCAACTAAAAAACAATGCAGATAGCACAAAAGATCTGGATGAAATAATTGATAAGGTGCTCAAGTTTATCGTAGCAAACGATCAAACTGTGTCTAAAAATTTAAAAGACAGGACATTTCGTTTTATGAAAGATCTCCACGAGGCCATAGAAAATTTGCACGCCATAAACACCCACAGAACACCCATTAGCCTTAAGGCTTATTGTCTTGTATTTATCTATATCTTCCCATTGATATATGTCCCAACCATTATAGATGAAGTTGGATTGGAAAACAATCAGGGAATAACCTATTTTATAGTAATACTTACCGAGTTTATCCTTATCTCTCTTTACAACATTCAGGATCAATTAGAATATCCCTTTGATGATATTGGTCTGGATGATATAAACCTTGAAACTTTTAAACTTAACAGATAGACCTGTTAAAAGTCACAAACTTGCCCTATTTGCATAACTGAAGATCATGACCAAACAAGAAGGTGATTTAAAGTTTTCTATTAGCGCCCTTCTAATTTTATAACTGAGAATAGGACAACGGCTTTAAAAACACCCTGTATATATTTGAAACCGTATTTGCATATTCCGGTAGCTTTACTATTCGTTGCCATTCCGGGTGGGGGCCAAATTTTGACCAATTAGCATCGCGTTCTGCCATATCCCTGAACGCAAGCAAATAGGTTAGACAAGGCATTTGCGGACCAGCAATTTTTTCCCCGAAAAAAACCGAATGAAGGCCTACTTCATCAAAAATGCTAAATTCACTTTCATTAAACATCTTTACTTTGCGCTGAAACGCGTCTTCATTATAGGCCTCATAGGTCCGTAATTCAAAAACCACGGACCCCTCTGCTGGTTTAACTAGTTTAGGCAGCCCATCAAATGCCGTGAATAATGAGGTAACATATCGTTCAACAGGAAAGTCTTCCTGTGCGGTATTGCTATATTCCTCAGACGCCCGTAGAAAAACCTGATCCTCACTGAGATTGCTTAATACTTTCTGATATCCATCTAAATCATTATAGGCTATTAATAAATAAATCTTCTTTGGCATGGCATCTCCAATTTCTTCAAATGCTCCAATATTGTTAATGCCCTGTTTGTTTAAAGCGGGTATCAACGCTTTTTCAAAATAGTCATGCAAGACTTTAGCAGATTTTCCAAACTTTAACTCATATTCACGGAATTCATAAACTTCTTTTTGACTGAACCCGAAAGTACACACTAAGAGAACAATTCCTAAGGCAATTTTTTTTATCATAATTTGAATTTTTAGTTGATTTTATATTCTGTGTTATTTACTCATTTTATAGGCACTAAGTATATTCTCAATCCTTTTGTTTTCCTCCGGGTCTATAATTTTCTTTTCAGGGTTTGCATCAAGCCAATGTAGGGTTCTTTTTATTCCTTCTGCAAAAGGGATTGTGGCTTTAAAAGCAGGGACAAATGTTTTTATCTTCGTATTGTCAAATATGACACTCTCGGCCTTATCGGCGAGTAAGGTCCCGGTATACGATGGTTCTATTTTGCAAATAAAATCCGAAGCAATATGGACAACTTTAGCCTTGCAACCCAGACTATCTGCAAGGATTTCATAGATCATGTTCCAGCTTAAAATTTCATCTGAAGTAATATGAAAGGCATGGCCTATAGCCTGCGCTAATCCCAATAATCCCACAAAACCAAGTGCAAAATCATCAGAATGTGTCACGGTCCACAATGATGTCCCGTCTCCGTGTATAATTATTTCCTTCCCTTTCAGAATTCGATCGGCTGTAGTATATTCCTTAAATCCGCCTATTGCTATGGGAATAACCGTGTCATATGTCAATGAAGGCCGTACAATCGTTATTGGAAATTCCTCTTCTCTGTATGCTTTCATTAATCTATCCTCACATTTAATCTTATTGTTGGAGTAATCCCATAAATTATTAAATAGTGGTGTAGACTCCGTGATAATGGGGTAACGCAATGGTGTCTGATAACAAGATGCAGAACTAATAAAAATGTATTGTTTGGTTTTCCCTTTAAATAGAGCGATATCCCTTTCAATATCCTCTGGTGTAAAGGCAATCCAGTTTACAACAACATCCCAGTTGTGCCCTTCCAATTCTGATAAACTAGCCGGATTGTTTATGTCGCCCAGAATAGTTTTTACCCCTTTTATTTCAATTTTGTTAATTCCTCTGTTCAGATGATATAAGGTTATTCCCTTTGAAACAGCCAACCTGCTGGAAGCGCTGCTAATATTACCTGTACCACCAATAAATAATACTTTCATAAGCGATTTAATAGGTTACAAAATACTGAATTATTGGGGATAGTCCATACTAAAGTGCAACATTCCTCATTGCGAGTTTTCTATACCACTTTTTCGAGGGTTCATCAATTAGTTATTATAAAACTGAATAATTAGCGTCTAAATGATAAATCCTTACCTTAGGGTACAAAACAAGAACCTGTCACGTCAAATAATGAATCGTAACAAACTCGCAAAACAAACTACATTTCTGCTTGTGAATTTTAGAATGTATTATGGCTTCATTAAAAACAATTTAACTTTCAATCTTAACAATACAAATTCTATTCTTACATTTTTATTAGTATTAATCGGAATTACAGGCTGTTCGGGAACTTCTGAGAAAACATCAATAGATACGGTAGATACAAGACCTAATATTTTAATCTTAGTGGCAGATGATCTGGGATATGCAGACCTGGGCTGCTATGGAGGGGATATTGCAACTCCCAATATTGATAGTTTAGCATCAAATGGTATTAGGTTTAGCAGGTTTCATACGGCGCCTATGTGTGCTCCTACTAGGGCAATGCTTCTAACCGGGAATGACAACCATATTGCAGGTGTAGGAAGGCAGGCATTAAGTGCACAGGTTTTTGGCTATGAGGGTTATCTGACAAACAGGGTTGCTACAATACCTGCCCTGTTAAGAAAAGATGGTTACCATACCTATATGGCCGGTAAATGGCATCTGGGCACCGGCAGGTCCGCCAATCCTTATGAAAAAGGATTCGAACGTTCGTTTGTACTCCTTGAAGGTGTTGGCAATCATTATAATAGCCAGGGACTGTTTAAAGGTATTCCTGTTTCGCATTACACGGAAGATGGTAAAGCTGCAAAATGGCCTGATGGGGAATATTCAACGGATCTTTATACGGATAAACTCATTGGCTATATAGATCAGTATAAAGATGATAATCGTCCTTTTTTTGCCTATGCAGCATATACTTCACCCCATTGGCCATTACAAGTTGATGAAGCCTATTGGAAAAAATATGAAGGCCGGTATAACGATGGTTATGAAAAATTAAAAGAGGACAGATTACTCAGTCTTCAGAGGGCCGGGATGATTCCTGAGGATGCGGTCTTACCTCCTTCTCATCCTGCGGTTAGATCATGGGATTCACTTTCAGGGACGGAGAAAAAAAGAGAATCAAGAAAAATGGAACTTTATGCAGGCATGGTTGATAATCTGGATGTTAATATTGGCCGTATCATAAAGTATTTAAAGGAAATCGGGGAGTACGAAAATACTCTGATAATTTTTATGTCGGACAACGGTGCAGCGGGTGAAGACTATTACAACAATCCTGGAATCAAACCTTATATTAATCCCTATTTCAATAACAACTTTGAAACCATGGGAGAAGCGAATTCTTTGATTTCTTATGGTCCTCAATGGGCAGAAGCCGGTTCTTCTCCCTTCAAATATTATAAGGAATATGCCACGAACGGAGGTATTATAGCATCCATGATTATGAGTGGCCCCATGGTGGTAAAGCAAAATAGCATCGTGGATAACTTTTTAACCGTAATGGATATTGCTCCTACCCTATATGAAATAGCCAACATAGACTATCCTTCAGAATTGAACGGAAATAAACTATTTCCATTAAAGGGAAAGTCATTGATGCCATTGCTTTCAGCTAAAGCAGATACTATACATGCCAGGGACTATGTTTTTGGAATGGAACACAGCGGCAATACGATGCTGAGAAAAGGGCAGTGGAAAATTACTAATTTCAGTGAGCCGTTTAATTTATCGGCATTTAAACTCTATAACCTTGATGAAGATCTAGGGGAAGTGTATGACTTAAAGAGTACAAACCCCAAAAAATATCAGGAAATGTATCAGGAGTGGACCAACTTTGCGAGTGAAATAAAAGTTCAGTTACCGGGCATCAGCTACGAGTAAACACACTATTTAAATTTAAAAAACAGATTTATCCCCAAATTACTTATGCCCCTTCTTTTTTTGGTTTAGGAGGAAGTTTAAATTCCTCAGGTTGTGGATCTAAAGGCTCTAACTTCTTCCCTTTTAGACCAGGATGATCTGCGGGGATAAAATTCGATCTGAATTGCCAGTATGCAAAGGGTATTGGTGAAACCGGTTCCCCATCTGAATGATGTATATTTCCACGATAGGGAGTCAGATATTCCCAGACAATTTCCCCTTCAGGTGTAACCTCAAAAAAGCGGCCTTTGGCCCCTTCATTTATAAAGGTATTGCCGTTTTGCATGCGTTGGGCACCTGAAATAAAGCTAGCATAAAAAGAAAGCGTATCTGGTGCTATATACTTCCAAACGGGTTCCTTCGGTCCAAATTTACCATCTTCTCCCCTAACATAATTACCTTCACTATCCATCGGGGTTTCCAATTCATAAACAGCGGAATAATCTAGGCTATCAGGCCCCATTGGAACATCATTATTAAAGACTGTAAGATTACCTGCTCCGGGCAGTCCTCTTTCAATCCACCGCACATCATGCTGACCAAACAATTTCTGATCAGTAGAATCGCCATGGTTATAATTTTTGGGATTTCCCCATCGGTACAAAAAGTCTCCACCGCGGCCCATTCGGCCTCCACTGTGACCGGCAGCTTCTTCGGTGGTTGTGCTGTGATCAATTATAAATATTTCATCTAAACTTGGGGAGCTAAAGACAATCTGATCCAGTTCAGCATTGTAATTAATAGCATTAAAATGATAAACATCGGCACCCCTGTTTTCAACAGTTTGGTTCCTCCATGCTCTTTTCAATTTATGCAACACCGCCATACTATCATGGGAAATAAGTGGAGGTATTTCCCCATCTTTATTAAAGTCGAGAAGTTCTGGATGCGCTGCTACATCCCCGTAATTATCTTTAGTTTCATCAAAATCCTGTATTAAATGATCCCATATATGCCATTCCCATACAATCTCAGCCCCATTATTGCCTTTAGGTTTTAATTCAACTATTTTATCCGGCCATAGACCTGCTTTTGGGGTAAATTCAGGTTTCCTCCCAGCCTGTAAAACCTCCTCCGCACTCTTAGCTTCCCAGGCAATGGTTAAAATATTACCATTAGGCATTACAGCTATGTCATGATGAGCAAGATATTCTTCTGTAGCGTATTCAAAGTCCCAAAGCATTTTGCTATCCCAACTGACCTTTTGTATCCTGCCAGAATTACCACCACCACCAAATACAGGAAAATCAGGATCTATTGACAAGAGTGTTAGCGAACCATCATCATTTAAATAAAAACTGGTTACCTCATAATTTCCTTTCCATTCGTGCACTACTTTTCCTTCCCGGTTAACCAGATATGTAGAAGCAGAATTTGCCGGTCTGAACAATACATATCCTGGAGCAAGACCTTCCGTAGTTTTTGTTAAACCACGCGGGATATAAAGTCCGAACATATTGCGGTCTTTATTATTCGTTTCTTCGGCTGTGGATTTTTTATCCGTGCAATGGGCAAGAATACCCACCAAAATAAAGGCAATAAGGTAGTTTTGAATTTTTTTCATGTTGGTTGGTTGCTATTTTTAAATAATTTGGATGTGAATATAATACTCTTACCAAAATATTGCCAGAAGGTTTTCAAAAAATCGTACTAATCCTGCTAAATAGCGAATAACAGTCTTATTAGTTTGTCTTTATTTGGTTATCTTATGCTTAAAACCAAATAACTCAGGACCAATGAATATCCTTTACCAACTTTCTGTTCTATTTTTGCTAATCTCATGTTCTCAAAAGCAGGAATCTATGAAACATATATTTTATTTACATGGAATGATTATCGAAGTGCAAGGCATTAAAGCCGTTAGTGATCAATTTGGTCCCTATGAGTATACTAGCATTATAGATTCTCTTCAAGCCACAGGCGCGGAGGTTCATGCAGAAGTTCGCACGGATAAAACCGACTTTTTCGAATTTGGAAAGAAAATTTCAAAGCAAATTGATGGGTTGATAGCAAAAGGGGTGTCACCTTCAGATATAACCGTCATAGGCGCATCTAAGGGTGGTATGATAGCCATGTACATTTCTGATATTAATACCAATAATGTGAATTATGTTCTTCTGGGGTCTAGCAGCGACTATTCTCAGAAAACTTTTGACTTTAACCTTCATGGAAATATCTTAGGAATTTACGAAAAATCAGATGATGTTGCGGGCAAAGATTATCAGCATTGGATAAAGAAATCTACAAATGCGAAAAGTTTTAAGGAGCTTCAGATCAATACCGGTCTTGGACATGGTTTTTTATATACCCCGAATAAGGCGTGGTTGGATCCTGCCAGAAAAATGATAAATGGTAAGGATTAAAACTACCATAATGCTATTTATATTTACCATCACAGGCATCACAAAGAAATACATGCAAGATCTTCCGCCAAAATAATGGTTCCTTTAAAATTGGCCTTTACAAGTTCTATGTTCGAGTTTAAATCTGAGAGGCTAAATTCCCTGGCACGGACATGCGAAGAATCTAACTTCATCAAATGACTTAATACCACATTCTGAACACCGGATTCCTGTGCTACCTTACCCACTTTGCCTGGTTTAGCATGAAGGTTTGTAAATGGTTTATCAGCAACTTCAGAAATCGCTAAATGCAGTACAAGTAGGTCGGCTCCTTTTACAAAATCAATAAACCCGGGGCTATCCAGGGTTTGATCTGCACCAAATACAATACTCTTGTTGTCCATAGTTACTTTATAAGCCAGTGAAGGTTTATTCGCGTGGTTTACCCCTATTGCCGCCACCTCAAACATATCATTTTTATAGATTACAGCTGTGGAATCTTTTTGTGGAAACACCTCAATAGTATTTATTCTTGTAAAGGCATCTATGGGGGCTGCCATATCATGTATGGCAGACAAATACCCTTTAAGACCCTCAGAGCCATCTCCTCCAGGTCCGGAAACATTTAATGGTGCAGACCGGTTGGAAAATATGTCGGACCACAGTAACGCAGGTAATTCTGACGCATGATCCGGATGAAAATGACTTATTCCAAGAAACGCAATATCTCGTATATGGGCTCCTGCCTGTTGCAAACGAAGATAGGTACCTCCTCCTGCATCTATCATCACAAGGGGGCTTCCATTTAACCAAACTAGATAGCCTGTAGATGCCCTTCTATCTCCGGCAGCAGGACCCCCGGAGCCCAAAATCTGTAGTGTAACACCTTCATTAGAACACCCCTCATTAATCTCAGCTGTTTTCACTAAGGGTTCAGTTTTTGGCTTTTTTTTGCAGCTTGTAAAAACCACTAATAAGATTAGAATACTAAAAACATTTCTCATAGGAATTGCATTTGGCTGATTGCTGTAACCATACTATATGTGGTTATTTATGCGGATTTACCATCCTCCCAGAATGGATATTCTTCTTATCAAATCTGAATGTTATCATCTTTTATAAAGATAACGAAAGATATATATCCGAGTATCTATATTTACGTAAGCTTTTGTAAAGCTTACCCACGTATATCGGAGAACATTATTTTGATATCTTTAACCAATGAACTTCGTTACAAATCCAATTTATGTACTAGGTGTATTATGTTTATTGGTGATCATTGCGGACTACGCAGCGAAAACAAGAATTGGTAAGAAGTTAGGAGCTGCTCTATTGGTGATACTTTTTACGGCAGTAATCGCCAATCTAAACTTAATTCCTTCCGCTTCCAATTCAATTCCGCTCTACGACGGCATTTTTACTTATTTGGCTCCCATCTCCATTTTTTATTTATTGCTGGGGGTTAACCTTAATTCAATTAAGAAAGCAGGAGCGCCGATGATCATTTTATTTTTGATTGGTTCTTTGGCTACCACATTGGGAATACTGGCTGCCTGGACTCTAATCTCACCGGAGCAGATTCTGGGTGAAGATGGAAAAATTATTGCCGGAATGCTTACAGGAACTTACACAGGAGGAAGCGTAAACTTTAATGCCGTTGCCCTTGAATACGATTTTCAGGAGCGAGGTATTCTCTACGCCGGAACCATTGCGGTAGATAATGTAATTACAACGATTTGGATCATAGCCACCTTATCTATTCCCGCTATCCTAAGAACATTCTGGAAGGATAAAAAGGTAAAAATGTCAAAGCAGGAAATGGAAGGGGAAGACAAAGAAAAGCTGACTTTCAATTCACTTATCTGGCTAATTTTTCTCGGTATTGCGGCCTATTATGTATCGGAATTGATAAGTAGTGTATTCCCCAAAATCCCGTCAATCTTAACCTTGTCCACAATAGGCATTTTACTGGCCCAAATAAAGTTTGTGCAGGGCTTAAAAGGCAGCCATTTCCTTGGATTGTACCTCGTTTATATATTTCTGGCAGTAATTGGGGCCTATTGCGAAATAAGCTCGGTTATTGAATTAAAAGAGGTGGGGCTTACTTTATTGTCTTTTGCTTCCCTGGCAGTTTTTCTTCACGGAATTCTAGTGATATTGCTGGGAAGTCTTGTTTACCGGGATTGGGAAATGATTTCCATAGTAAGTCAGGCCAATATAGGGGGAGGCACTACTGCCATAGCCCTTGCTGAAACATTTGACAGGAAAGAACTCATCTTACCTGCCATCCTGGTGGGAACATTAGGTAATGCCCTGGGCACTTATTTAGGTTTTCTTGTGGTGTATTTATTATGACAAGGTTTAAGACAGCTAATGAAAGTCTGATTTTGATTATTAAAAATCTAGGAGAAATAACTGCTTAACGGAAAATATCCAGGGATAGTATTTAGGTCATTTTACATCCTAAAATACGTTTTAGTAGTATTTTGACTACAAAAACTAACCTTTGACCACATTTTTTTTTATAATTCAACAAAGTTTAGCTCTTTTACAGTCCCTAATCTTTAAATAAAATACCATGACTACCAAATTCCTACTATCCCTTACATTTATTTTGACTACTTTATGGGTATCCGCTAAATGCGATAATACCTATACATCAGCATCGTACGCGCTAAACCATGCTAAGAAATCTATTAGTGCCAAAAATTTCGATCATCAAAAATATTATGCGTATAAAGCTCTGGAAGCCTTGGAAAAAGCTAAGCAATTAATTGAATCATGTGGCTGTGACAAAGCTGTGGATCCCATGTTAGATGGAATTGAGAATTTAGAAAAGGCTTCAGACCCTAAAGATTTTGAAATGGGCAGGTATTATACCAAACAGGCTTTTGGCGATATTCAAGACCTTATCAACGAATTAGATATCTATACTCAAGACTATTTGGATACCAATGATGATTCAGATGTTCCAATGGAAACGGAAAATGTAGAAAAGAAATTATTACAAAAGGAACTATCGCAAATTAAAAATCAGCAATTAGTACTCGCCAGAAAACAGGAAATACTGGAAAAACGGAAAAAAGAAATAGAAGAGAAGCTTATTAATCCAAGCTATTAGATAAGCTTTTTAAATAAATTTAATAATAAGGAAGCCTGTAAAATCAGGCTTCCTTTGTATTTAAACAGTATTGATAAGACCAGATTCTATCTAAAAATCAGTCGTGCTGACGTTAATGAGTTTTTATTACCCTAATATCTTCGCGTTGGCCTTCAATTCATGATTTTTTACGGGTAGTTCGCGGATCCGAATTCCGGAAGCATTAAAAATTGCATTCACCACAGCCGGGGCAATTCCTGGCGTACTGGGCTCTCCTGCACCACCCGGCCAGTTATCGCTTGTGACGATATGAGTTTCAATTTTAGGGTTTTCGTTCATACGAAGCATTTGGTAATCATGAAAATTACTCTGCTTTACCGCCCCGTTTTCAATTGTTATTTCGCCATATAGGGCAGCTGTTAAGCCAAATACAATACCACTTTCCATTTGAGCAGTAAATCCATCCGGATGAAACGCAAAACCGGGATCAGCTACGCAAACCACTCTGTGGACCTTTAGAGAGTTTTCTACTATTTCTATCTCTGCCACCTGGGCAACTATGGTACCAAAAGACTGATGAAGTGATATACCCCTGCCCCAGTTAGCCGGGAGGGTTTCTCCCCAATTGGCTTTCTCGGCAGCCAAATCCAGCACCTTTAAATATCGCGGCGCATTTGTAAGATGTTCCCTCCTGAACTGATAAGGGTCTTTATTGGCTTTGAACGCCAGCTCATCCATAAAGGATTCTGTAAAAAATGCGTGCATGGAAGAGTCAACACTCCGCCAATACCCCCAGGGTATATGAGTTTCACTGTTGGTATAATGAATAAATTGATTGTCAACGCTATAAGGAATATGTGGGGCTTCTTCCGGATCGTGCTTAAACAGGAACTGATTGTTCCAGGCACTGATTTTACCTTCCCCAGTAAGACTCGCTTTAAAACGACTTATGTTGGCTTCCCTGTAATGATCCTGTCTGATGTCCTCTTCACGAGACCAGATGAGCTTAACCGGATAGTCTACTTCTTTAGCAATCAGCGCTGCCTGTATAGCTACATCGGGCACAGATCTTCTACCAAACCCACCTCCCAGATATTGGTTATGAATCAGCACCTTCTCCTGATCCAGATTCAGTACTTCGGCTACACTATTGGCAAATCCCAAAGGGTTCTGACTTCCCACCCAAATCTCGCAACCATCCTCTTTGACCAGAGCTGTGCAATTCATGGGTTCCATTGTGGCATGGGCTAAATAAGGCACCCTGTATTGGGCCTCTATCACATTGGTAGCCTCTTTAAAAATTTTATTTATGTTTCCTTTTTTAACATCTTTTTCTTCATTCCCCTCAGAAATTGCGGCATCCATATCCCTTAAATACTGCTCATAAATATCGTTCAGTCCTACCGTGTCATTATCACTTTTGTCGAATTCAATGGGCAATTCGTTTATGGCCTTTTTGGCCAACCAATAACCATCGGCAATAACTGCCACGGCGCCTTCAAGTTTCACAATTTTGTGCACACCAGGCATATCCTTAATAGCACCAGCATCCAAGGGCTTTGCCTTAGCTCCAAAAACAGGAGATGCCTTTATGGCTGCATATTTCATATTTGGCAAGGATACATCAATTCCAAAATTTGCCGTTCCATCTACCTTTGACGGAATGTCAAAACGTGGTGGAGAGGTTCCCATTATATTAAATTCTTCCGTTGTCTTAAGACGTGGTTTGGCCGGTTGTGCTAAGTTGGCTGCTTTAACAACAAAACTGGAAAAAGGTTCCGTTCTATTACTAGGTGGGTGAGAAATAGTACTATTCTTAACTACTAATTCCTCCATGGCGACTTCCCATTCCTCAGAGGCAGCCTCTAATAAAACTGCCCTTGCTGCGGCACCAGCCACTCTCATAGCTAACATGCCCGTAAAACGTACTGAAGCACTTCCACCGGTCATTTGAAGACTTATCTGTTTAGTGGCTGTTAGAAAAAAGCCGTCAACAGTTCCGATAAGCATGGAAGGAATGTCTTTTGGACCCATTATAAATCCTTTTGCCATAGCGTAATTGGCATATTCTTCATTCCCCGGAGCTTCTAACATTGTAATTGTTTCCCAATCCGCATCCATTTCGTCGGCCAGCATCATGGGCAAAGTGGTATGAACCCCCTGCCCCATTTCGGCATGAGGAACAACAACGGTAATGGTGTTATCCGCGTTAACTTTCAGCCAGATATTAAGCACCGTATCTCCTTCATCAGCAATTAAATCCCTGACTTTCCCCGCACGATTTCCCGGTCTTATGGCAATTCCGACTACCAAGGCACCTCCGGTTAATACTCCTGTGGTAATAAACGCACGTCTGGTCCACTTACCCATTGTTTTCTGTATTTATGATTGATTTCGCAGCTAATTCTTCTGCAGCTAATTTGATTCCTTTTTTAATACGCGAATAGGTGCCACAACGACAAATATTGCCACTCATAGCCTGATCTATTTCCTCATCCGTTGGCGAAGCTGTCTTTGCCAATAAGGCATGTGCAGTCATGATTTGCCCGGACTGGCAATAACCGCACTGAGGAACCTGTTCTTGAATCCACGCACGTTGTATGGTATGTAGTTCAGCGTCATTAGCTATGCCCTCTATAGTAGTGATTTCTTTGTCAACCACAGCTTGTATAGGTGTAAGACAAGATCGTATGGCTACGCCATCAAGCTGTACCGTACAGGCACCACATTGTCCTATGCCGCAACCAAATTTGGTTCCGGTTAAACCGGCCTGTTCGCGAATTACCCACAATAAAGGAGTTGCCGGATCAACATCTACCTCAAAATTCTCGTTGTTTATTTTTAAAATCATAATGATATATATAAGCATATTGGTTAATGAAAAACCCACCTTATAGATTTACCTAAACTACAGTAAATTATGGCTTCCGTCAAGTTAAATACTCAATTATTTTTCAAATTATAATTTGTATATTAAGTACTGATTTACCTCATTAGCAATGAATTGGAAAGTTGAGTTTGACGAAAAATATCAGATGGTTGTTTTAGCCTACAACGGTGCTAATTCCGCAAAGGACATATTTGACTCATCTTTCTCCGCTATTGAACTCACCAATAAAAAAAAGGCATACAAAATACTGATGGAGTCACAGAATATTATAACTAAATTAAACAGGGCAGACGTTTTTAAGCTTACCTTTGAATTGTACAACAAATGGGGTATGAATAAATCTATTCGTATCGCATTTCTGAAACCTAAGGACATTGAAGCACAACAAATGGCTTCATTCTACGAAATATCTACCAGGAACCTGGGTTGGGAAACAAAAATTTTTCCGGAAAGAAAAGTGGCCCTTAAATGGCTGTTGAAAGACTATTAAATAACTGATACAAATCATTGCCTTTTAAAATAACTGCACTTAAATTGATCGAGAATAATAATTCTTTCGGTCATTCAAATGACTTGTTAGTATAACGGTATCTTCACATGCAACAGCATCGACTCGCAGCTATAATGTTTACCGATATTGCAGGCTATACTGCCTTAATGGGTTCAGATGAGGATCGTGCATTTGAAATGTTAAAGAAAAACCGCGATATACATACTCAATTTCTTAAAAAATATAACGGAACCCTCGTCAAGGAAATGGGAGATGGGATGTTAATCAGTTTTGATCTTCCCTCTGACGCGGTCCGCTGTGCAATTGAAATTCAGATAGCTTGTCGCGAAAAAAACATTCCATTGCGAATAGGTATCCATGAGGCAGAAGTGGTATTTGACGGTTCCGATGTATTTGGCGACGGAGTGAACATTGCCTCCCGCATACAGGCCTCTGCCGAAGAGGGTTGTATTAGCATATCAGAATCCGTCTACCGGGATGTTAAAAATAAGCCGGATATAAAAACTCAATTTATAGAAGAGAAGTCCTTAAAGAATGTAGATGAGCCGGTAAGGATGTATAATGTAAGTTGTGAAGAAATTTTGGTTAGAGAAAACTATGCTGAGAATTTAGTACAAGATCAGCGAAAATCTATAATTGCCAGAATCCTTAGAATAACAACACCTATCCTTATTACCATTGCTATTGCCATTATTATTTTTATTACCTACGGTAGCACTACCATTCCATTTACTGAGCGGGATTGGATTGTGATAGCTGATTTTGAAAATTTAACCGATGAAACAATTTTTGACCATTCTTTGAATACTGCCTTTACTCTTAGTATAAATCAATCTCGATATTTAAATGTTTTGACCCGGAAGAGAATGATAGAGACTTTAAAGCGAATGGAAAAAGAGAACATTACTAAAATTGATGAAGAAACCGGCAATGAAATAGCTATTCGAGAAGGGGTCGAAATTTTTATTGTTCCATCCATTAGCAAGGTGGGTACCCGGTATATTCTTACTACTAAAATCCTGGATACCAAAACAGCAGATATCTTGAAATCAGAAGTCCTTTACGCGGAAGATGAGGATGAGATTATTGATAAACTGGATAAACTTAGCAAGAAGATCAGGCGAAGTCTTGGTGAATCTATTAATATGATCTCTGATCAAAGTAAACCACTAAAGAAAGTAACTACCTCTTCTTTACAGGCACTTAAACAATATTCGCTTGGTATTGAAAGTCATCTGCTCCTTGATTTTGAAAAGGCAAAGATATATTATGAAAACGCCATACGTCTTGATAGTAATTTTACAGCGGCGAAAGCTTCACTGGGAAATTTACTTTTTGAGAAATTTGATCGGAACGAGGGGCGCAAATGGCTGGATGAAGCTATACTCTCGATTGACAATCTAACCGATAGGGAAAAATTTGCCATTCTTGCTTTTTATGCTGTAAATATTGAAAATGACCTTGACAAGGGTATTGCATATACAAAAAGACGAATTTCATTATATCCGGATGATCCGGCGGCGCATAATAACCTGGGTTGGTATTTTCAAAAACAAGGTCATTATGATATGGCATTGGATGAATACAAAAGAACCCTTCAGATAGATCCAAATATGATGCTTACCCATAGTGGAGTAATCTGGATATATCTTGAATTTCTTGGCCAAATAGATTCTGCATTAGTCTGGTCTAATCGCATGGTTAAATATTCACCTGATAATCCCTGGGCTTATTTTTATCTTGGCTCAAGCTATGTAGGATTAAATGAATTTGAGAAAGCTGAGGCATCATATCTTAAGGCGGCTGATCTTAATCCTAATTTGTTAATGAATCAATACAGATTGGCACATGACTACCGGCTTCAGGGAATGTATGACAAAGCAATTGAGGTTTTGGAATCAATCCTGCAAAAAAATGCTCATGAATCCTCTGCTCACTATGATCTGGGAATAAATTATGAATTATTGGGGAAAAGGGAAATCGCCAGAAATCACTTTCTGGAATTTCGGAAAATCTCCAAAAAATGGCTGGATGAATATTCGAATGACCCGAAAACATATATTTATAACGGGATTATACTTACTCGGTTAGGAGAAAAAGATGCCGGTTGGGAAATTGGAAAGCGCGCAATGGAACTCGACTCAACAATTTATTTTGAATATTCTCAATTACTGGCAGTGCAAGGCCAAAAAATTGAAGCCCTGGACTATTTAGAAAAAGCGCTTGAAGATGGATATAGGGACCTGGTTTGGATAAAACTTCATCCGGATTTACAAATATTGCACGAGGAAGAAAGGTTTAAGAATTTAATGAATAGCTACTTTACAAGTCTCTGATATTTTTTATCCGGAGGTTTTAAATGAATTAAAATTCTGACTTAAAAGCAATCACTCAACTGCTTATTGATTTCATTAAGAGACACTACCATTATAAAAACTCAAAACCTGGATTTAATTAACAATTTTTTAAAAATAAGGGGATTGATCAACCACCACAAAAGTTTTATATTTGAGTATGAGAAAAATCCTCTATGTAGTGTTACTTTCTGTAATCTTTTGCAGCAATCTTCTGGCACAAAACAACACCACTATTAAAGAATCTTACGAATCCTATTTTGAAGTACCGAGAGAGTCTGTATTTCTGCACTTAAATAAGAGCACTTATGTAGTTGGCGAAGAGCTTTGGTATAGTGCGTACGCATACGACAGAAAAAATTATGTACCCTTTACCCAAACCACAAACCTGCACGTGGCCTTATACAATGAAGAGGGAATCCCAGTAGTAAATCAACTGGTGATGATGGTTAACGGGCATGCCAAAGGGAATATCAGTATAGACTCCACCTACGCTAGTGGCGATTACTTTATAAGAGCCTCGACCAACTGGATGAGGAACTTTAAAGAGGATGATTCCTTTTTACAAAAGATACAGGTCATTAATGAAAATGTAAAGGTCAGGCAACTGGGTGAATCAAATTACGATCTCCAGTTGTTACCGGAAGGAGGCCACCTTGTGGAAGGATTGGAGAGCGTCATAGGTGTCAAGCTAATCGACAGCGATGGTCGCGGTGTAATTTTTAACAAGGGTAGCCTGATTAATGATCACGGCAGAACAGTTATGGATTTCAAGGGGAATGCCTTCGGAATGGCAAGTTTTCCCATTCGTCCACTAAATGGCAGTTACAATGTGAGCATTAAACTGGGAGACAACAGGGTGGTAAAAGCTCCCCTGCCCCCGGTATCAGAAAAAGGCATTGTCCTCAGGGTAGTCAATAATCATGGAGACAATGAGCTACTAATTGCAATGGCTACCAATAAAAAAACCTTAAAAGACATCAGGAATAAGAATTTCCGGCTGTTGGTGCACAAGGACGGGGACATTGCAACGACCAGGTCTGTCACCTTTGATAATTCACAAAGAGAAACCCTCCTTTCTATAAACAGGAAGCTACTCTTCCCGGGGGTAAACACGGCAACACTCTTTGATGAAGAAAACAAACCTATTGCAGAGCGCCTTTTCTTTAACCCTTTGGAATTAAAAGACATGCAGGCCGAAGTTTACATTGATGAGAAGCTAAAGGATTCCCTGGCTATTGGCATTAGCGTCTCATCAGCTTTCGCAAATAATGGAAGTCTCAGTATTTCAGTCTTACCCTTGGCTACCAGGGCCTACAACCAAAAAGTCAATATTTTATCTGAATTCCTTTTAAAACCTTACATAAGCGGATATATTGAGAACCCGGCGTATTATTTCAGGGGATTTGGGCCTAAAAGGAACTTCGACCTGGACCTTTTACTGCTTACGCAAGGGTGGAGCAGGTACGAATGGAGGAATATCTTCAACCATGCGCCCAATGTCAACTTTAATTATGAAAATGGGCTCACCCTAAAAGGGCGCTTCAACAACATTGATACGGAAAAGTATCCGCAATTTGTTATGGAAGATTCCAGATATCATAATTCACGAGTAGTGGAATTGGAAGGGCCTGATTTTAGTATCCCAAACCTTTTGGTTCAAAAGGGAGAAAAAATAGGAATAAAGCTGGTTAAAGATAATGGTGAGCTAAGGTCCCCTGGTCTTTACGCGAGGCTCCTGACTTCTTCATGGCCAGGAAATTTATCGAATAGTCAATTAAATAACACTTCTGATATATATGCTTCGGGACTACCTCAATTAGACTACAAGCTGGAGAACAAAACCACTTTTTTAGATGAAGTGAAACTAGTTGGAGAAAAACGAAAATTTTCAAGTATTATTGGCCAGGAAGAACTTGTCGTAGATCAACAAGTGGTTAATATGTATCCAAGGGTGACCGATATTATCAGAATGAAAGGGTATAATATAAAAGAGGGATTGGGCGCTGTTGGGGTAAGCAATAGAAGAACCGGTGGTGCTAACCCTGTAATTTATTTGGATGGTACACGCCTTTTAGCGGAAGAACCTCCTCCGGCATCTTCTTCCTCTTCTTCTCAAAGTCAGAGTAATGATTTCGGAGCTGCAGAGAAGACTCCAGGTACCCCTGTAGCTTCTACCTTTCAGAGTAGTGCTAGTTTTTTTAGTTTTCTTTATGAGCTCTATACTGCCGAGATTGAGCGCATTGAGGTTGATCCCAGACCCAATATTTTGGAAGGGCCAGCTGGTGCAGGTGGTGTAATCAGAATTTGGACCAGAAGGACTCCGCTTCAGGGGAGCTCCGCTAATGCTGATAAAAGAAAATTTATTGATACTACCTATGGCTTTGATGTTCCAAAAAAGTTCTATTCCCCAAAATACATTTATGCAAGTCCCCTTTTTGAGCTAACAGGAGCTATCCACTGGGAACCTCAGCTGTCCATTGACTCCAAAGGAAAAGCAATATTTAACATTGCAGATACAAGAACTCAAAATATTTCATTCTATATAGAGGGTATGTCTGAAGATGGTAATCTCATCTCCACAATTAAAACAATTAACCTGGCAGAAAAGAGCAATCCCTGAGTATCGATCGCTCCTCAGTTCATAAAACACATAATTATTCGGTGCTTATCATAACAAAGGTTGTGTTAAATAATTCTCTATCTTAGAAAAACAACCAATTGCTCTGAATTGCGATCAACTCTTTGTAAACATTCTCATTAGTTATGAAACTCGATTTACCATTTATACGTGCACAATTTCCTGCGTTTACCGAACCTTCGCTTAAGGGTTGGGCATTTTTTGAAAATGCAGGGGGCTCCTATCCCTGTATCCAATTCATTGATAAATTGACTGCCTTTTACATGAAAAATAAGGTGCAGCCCTACTATCCCTATCCCGCATCCATGAAAGCAGGAGAAATGATGGACACTTCTTATAAACGGATGGCAGAATACCTCAATGTAGATGCCTCTGAAATACATTTCGGCCCGTCAACTACTCAAAATGTCTATGTTTTGGCCAACGCCATGCGTCCTATGTGGAAAGACGGGGACGAGATCATTGTTTCATGTCAGGATCATGAGGCCAATGCCGGAGCATGGAGGCGATTAGCGGAACGGGGAATCAAAATTGTAGAGTGGCATGTAGATAAAGATTCAGGATTGCTAAGCCAGGAGGACTTGGACCGTTTATTCTCTGAGCGAACCAGGATGGTGGCATTTCCACATTGCTCAAATGTGATTGGCCATATGAACCCGGTAAAAGAAATAAGTGAAAAGGCACATGCCTATGACGCACTTTGCGTGGTAGACGGTGTTGCATACGCTCCCCATGGCTTGCCCGATCTAAAAGAGTTGGAGGCAGACATTTATTTGTTTTCTTTATACAAGACCTTTGGGCCACATTTAGGGTTGATGTACGTTAAAAAGGATTTGATAGTAAAAATGGAAAACCAGTCGCATTTTTTCAAGGAGGGTATCACCCGAAGTATGTTAACTCCGGCTGGCCCTGATCATGCCCAAATTGGATCAGTTAGCGGTATTTTGGATTATTTTGATGCCGTTTATGCACATCATTTTACACAAAAGGCAATGCCTTCTCAAAGAAACAGGGCCCTAAACGGTTTATTTCGTTCACAAGAAAAATCTCTCCTGGAGCCAATACTTGAGTTTTTAAGATCCCGTGATGATATTCGGATTTTAGGTCCTCATAAAACCGATGGAAGGGTCCCAACGATTTCGATCCTTCCTCTTAATAAAAGTGTTGAGAATGTGTATTCTGCCCTAACCAGCCATAAACTGATGTTAGGTATGGGCGATTTCTATGCCGTGCGCCCTCTTATGGATATGGGTATCCCGTTAGAACCGGGCGTATTGCGAATGTCTTTTTTGCATTACACAAGTCTGGAGGAGATTGATCAGTTAATTACCGGGTTAAAGACCGCCTTATAGTAAACACCTAAATCGTTCGAGTGTCCCGCCAGGGTCGAATACCTCTCCTTTTATTTCATAGGAAACATCCTCTAGATACGTAGCTGCGTGAAATATATCGTAAAAAGAATCGTTCTAGTTCTTTAAACCCTTAATAAAACCTATATTATGTTTAAGAAATCTATTTTAGGAATGTCTATGTTGGCCTTAATGGCTTTTGGTTTTAGCAGTTGCTCTGACGACGATGCTGATGATACAAATTGTGATTCCTGCGATCTCCAAGGCCAAGCCGTGGAGATATGCGATAATGGAGACGATACCTATACCGTCACGGTTGCCGGCCAATCTGAAACGATTACTTCAGAGGAACTTGAAGGTGTATCACCAGCTGAATATATTCAATTGGTATGTAGTTTAGGAGATCTCATTCCATAAGTAAATAAATCAAATTCTATTAGTACTTAGCCCAACCTTCATAAGGTTGGGTTTTTTTATTTAAGCGGCTGTCTATTAGAGCTTCCTGCTTTTATCTTGGTGATATCCCTTTCCGGGATAGCAAGATTCTACTTGGTTGGTGGGAAAATGTGCAACTTCTGACAAGCGTGATTTCTTTAAGGCTAAATTCCGTATCTTTCATTTTTAACAATTATACGAACTGACATACAGCATTAGCCTAATTCAGTTCCTTAAGAAGCACGGCCAATCCTTGCGTTTGTCTCATGATAACATTCTTTAGTAAAATTCGCAGAAAACTTGCGGATGACAATAATATACTGAAATATGCCCGCTATGCCGTGGGTGAAATTTTATTGGTAGTTATAGGGATTTTGATAGCATTACAGATTAATAACTGGAATGAGGAGCGACAAACCATTATTAAAGAAAAAAGCTTTGTACGTTCAATATATAAAGATTTAAAGACAGATCTGAGGAATATTGAAAATAATATAGGAAAATTATCCGATCAGTATGCAATTGGGTTTAAAGTACTTAATGCCCTTGAGCTAAAAGAAACAATAAAATTAGATTCTGCAACCCTGGCAACAAATATTGGCTGGGAATTAACTCAGATCATCCCTATTGAGCGCAAAGAGAATACCTGGGATGGCCTTAAAGTAAGGGGTACGGAGACTTTAATATTTGGCGATTCCCTTAAAGTGCTTTTAAATAATTTTTATGGGACCTTTGATCTCAATATCGAACGGTTTAACCAGTTGCCGAAAAAAGTACGAGAGGATTTACGCCTGGAAACCGGTAAGTGCCATGATTATAGCAGCGTAAAAGGAGTTTTTGAAAACGGAATTAATTCTTATGGAGAATTTTCTCCTTACCTGCGTTATTGTATTTTGTCTAATAATGAAATATCTGAACTTGTTGGTGCTGTTAGTCTTTCTTGTATAGTTAATATAGGTTTGCAAAAGGAATTAAAAAAAGAAGTGGAAACCGTAATTTCCTATATGGAAAATGAATTTGATTTTTTACAAAAGAAAACCTAAAACAGTTCTGCTTTCTGATTTGAAGTCTTCTTAAAGGTTGATCTATTAATTCTGATTTTAACTTCTTAGGAAAAATAACAGCGCTAACGTATTACCAAACTAGAACACGGTGATATAAAAATTAATAAAGACCCTCAACTAGTTTTACTCCTAGAAATTAAGGATGTCAGTTATTAGCGAATCAATAGCTTAATTAACAAGGATGGTCTAAACGATTTGCAACAAAATTATGATGTTACCTATAAAATAAAAGAGCTACTTATAGGTGCAGCAAATTGTTTGGAAGGCTATTAAAGGCAATTTTGGTAGTAGACTGGTCATATACCTTTTTAATAATCTTGTATAAGTCGGGGACAACAGTTTTGGCAAGCCTGGAATTATTATTCAGTAGCACACAAATCCCCAGATCTGCCTCGGGATATACGGCAATTTCATTTCTGAAGTTATTTACACTTCCACCGTGGTGCCAAATGGTTTTTTCCTGCCTGGTCCGGTCCTCAACAAATTTATGGATCCTCCACCCAAAGCCGTAATACGATGCCAGGTGTCCGGGCCAACGCTGGTAATACTTGTAGTGGCCCTTAATTTCTATAGCCGGGTTAAAAGCTTCTTCTAAGGCCTGCTTACTCATTATCTCGGGGTTATGCCCTAATAAAAATCGCATCCATTTGGCCATATCATCAGCGCTGGCATTAATACCTCCGGCAGCTATAGCATTAAAATAACTGTTCCTTAGTTTTTTAGATCTCCAACCGTTTCGCCTTTTTGAATGTGGTACGGCAACATTTTCTGCGTGTATCAGAGTTTCATAATCCATTGTGGTGGAACACATTTCCAGTGGTTTAAAAAACCTGTCATCCAATGATGTGGTTATTTCCTGCCCTGTGGCTTTGTACATCATCTCCCCCGAGAGTGCAAATAACGCATTCTGATAGCTGTATGTAGAACCGGGATTACTAATTGGGTCTACCTCTTTAAAACGCTTAGCAATATCTGTTAATGTCAAACCGGCCTCAACTAAATTTGTATAGCTATGATAAGGAGCTCCTGAAGTATGTGATAAAATGTTGGCAAACGTAATTTTATCTGTATTGCTTTGATCTCCCAACTGAAATTCAGGAATATAATCGCTGACCTTATCTTCCCAATCTATCTTGCCCTCATTCTCTAAATCGGCAGCCAATATCCCGGCAAATCCTTTAGATAGGGATCCGAGTCTGAAAATGGTCTGGCCGTCAACACCGGCATCGACGTTAATATTTCTTTTACCAAATCCATCTGAAATTACTATCGAATCTCCTTTTACTATACTTACACCGGCACCCACTATTGCTCCTGATGCAATGGCTTTATCAAAATATGCCTTTACGGCAAGCTTCAATTCTTGTTGTTGCCACATGTAAAGCTGCACCAGTTGTTGATCTACTAAGGATTTAGTTGACTTATCAGTTGCAAATGTATCTTCGGAGGTGGAATTCGTTGCAGTACCATATACACCTATAGCGAGGGCAAAAAGGGTAAGCGTTAAAATAGCGCTGACTCTCAGAATTTTGCTTCGCTTCATAGGAAAAATACTGTTTCGATTTAGTTGTAACACAATGAAAATAGGCTTTTATAAATTACTAACCGATTTAAAACGTGATTATTATGTATTTCATTGCTTTTTAAAGTGATTTTTGTGTGAATTGGGCTGGAATTAGGAAGGCAGAGGTGAGAAGTTGGAGGTTGGAAGGTAGAATTGGAAAGTTGGAAGTGGGAAGAGAAATTTTGGTGTGATTGAGATATATTATCTTAGTTGGTTTAAGTTGGAGATAATTAGTAAAACAATTAAATCCTTCTCTAAAATAAGCTAAACTCAATGCGTCAGAATAAAGCCCACTGGTACTTTCTCCTATTACTGATTTTAGCCGGGGAGTCTGTATTTATTCTTCCATTTGTCCTTTCAAGGGTTTTTAGGCCAACTGTGCTCGAGGCCTTTAGCCTTGACAATGTGGAATTGGGCATATGTTTCACCGTATATGGCATAGTAGCCTTGTTGTCTTATCTTTTTGGAGGACCACTGGCCGATAAATACCCGCCCAGAAAATCGATAGCTTTGGCATTATGGATGACTGCCCTTGGAGGGTTGGTCTATGCCACTTTTCCCAGTTATACCATATTAAAAATTCTTTATGGCTATTGGGGTTTTACAACCATTTTTATTTTCTGGGCCCCAATGATCAAGGCTACAAGAGTCTGGGGCGGGACTACTTCTCAGGGAAAGGCGTTTGGATTCCTGGACGGTGGACGAGGATTAGTAGGGGCCCTGTTTGGGTTACTGAGTGTACTTATTTTTTCACTATTTATAAATACTACCGTTTCAGAGACAACCCTTTATGAAAGTAAACAAGCCTTCAAGAATGTAATTTTAGTTTGTTCGGGAATAGTGGTTCTCGTAGGCTTTCTGGTATGGTTCTTTATGAAAATGGATCATAAAGCAGAAGAAGAGATAATCCTGGATAAAATAACGATATCTGAAATAAAAGAGGTGCTGCGTTTGCCCTCTGTTTGGTTATTGATGATCATTATTTTATGTGCTTATGTAGGCTACAAAATTACAGATGTATTTTCCCTCTATGCCCAGGATGTAATGTTGTATGACCAGGTGCAATCAGCCCAGGTAGGTACTTTTTTGTTGTTCGTCCGCCCTGTCGTTGGCGTATTAATAGGGATTTTGGCAGACCGTACAGACACTACCTATTGGTTGGTGGTTAGTTTTGTAGTTACATTCTTCGGGTCATTGTTGTTCGCTACGGGTATTATTTCCAATTCAACCACAGTATTGTTTTTTACATCTATTTTGATCGTAGCAACGGGGGTTTATGCTGCACGATCTCTGTACTTCGCTGTAATGGAGAGGGGGCAGATACCTCTGGTACTAACAGGAACTGCCGTGGGTGTTATTTCGCTCATTGGACATACACCAGATATTTTTGCGGGACCGGCAATAGGACTCCTCCTGGAAAATTCACCGGGAGCAATTGGTCATCAGCATGTGTTTTGGCTGCTGGCATTATTTTCCTTTATTGGTGGTATCGCTGCTTGGTATTATTTCCGACTATATGGAAAAAAATAACCTATTTGCTACATATCCTTAGAATTGACAAATTACTTGTTCTTATAATTAATTTATATCTTTTACCACATAAAATGCCGCATGGCATTTTTCTATTATTAATAGATAACCGAGTGTAAATGAAATTCAATGAATATTTTAATGAATTAAAGAGGCGTAACGTTATTAAATCGGCTATAGCTTATTTGGTTGTAGCCTGGTTAATTACACAGGTCCTTTCAACAGTTCTGCCCGCATTCGGGGCGCCAAATTATCTGCTTAAATGGTCTTTGGTAGTATTAGCTATTGGTTTTCCAATATGGCTAATTCTGGCCTGGGTATATGAATTTACACCGGAGGGTATTAAGAAAACAATTGATGTAGAACCTGGTAAGTCAATTACTACTAAAACAGGTTCTCGCCTAAATAAGCTTATCATTACTACCCTTACATTAGCTATAATTGTTCTTTTAGTTGATCGCTTCACCAGAGACTCTGCAGAAGTAGTTGAGTTTGGGAATAAATCTATAGCAGTCATGGCCTTTGCCGATATGAGCCCTAAACAAGACCATGAATATTTCTCCGATGGCATTAGTGAAGAATTATTGAATCTTTTGGCCAAGATACCGGAGCTCAAGGTGATAAGCCGCACCTCTTCTTTTTCGTATAAGGGAAAGGATGCTAAAGCAACAGAGATAGGCAATGAATTAAAAGTTTCACATATTTTGGAAGGCAGCATACGCAAAGCGGGGAATATGATACGTGTAACGGCCCAATTGATAAATACCAGTGATGGTTCTCACGAGTGGTCCCATACCTTTGACCGGGAATTAGATAGCATTTTTAAGATTCAGGATGAGATTGCAGCCGAGGTCAGCAGGGAATTAAAAATATCGATGTTGGGTCAGGAATTGAAATCTCAGTCAATTGATCCGGAGGCCTATAATTTATATCTTCAGGCCAATCACTTAATTAATCTAAATACAAAAAACGCATATATTGAGGCCGAATCCAAGGTAAAAGAATCCATTGCTCTCGATTCAAGTTATGGGCCTTCATGGCGTTTACTTGCGGGAATATATAATACCGGGACCTACAATTTTAGTATTCGCGAACCAAAAGAAGGGATTTCTTTGGGATTAGATGCGGCATATAAGGCTGTTGATCTGGATCCTGATTCTGGTTATGCCTATGCTACTTTAGCGAGTTTGCAAGATCTTAATTGGGACTTTGAGGAATCCTCTAAAAACATGAACAAGGCTCTCGAATTAATACCTAATGACGGTATAATAATGGGTACAGCTGCGAATATGGCCTTCGGTGATCTGGAGAAGTCTGTTGATTTACTGAAGAAGGCAATAGAAGTAGACCCATTGGTTTACGCTAATTATTTTAATCTGGGGCATTCATATTACAGGATGAATCACCTGGAAGAGGCTGAAGAGGCGTTTAATACGTTTGAGTTATATTATCCTGGCTGGGAAATATTGCATTATATGATAGCGAAAATTCGATTAGCTCAGGGAAGAAATGATGAAGCCCTTGCAGAAATAGAACAGGAAAAACATGAGTTTTTCAGCCTCTATGGTCGTAATTTTATCCTTTATGCAATGGGTCGCGAGACAGAGGCAGATAACTTGTTTGCTGAATTCCTGGACAAATATAGCGCTACGGACCCTGCCAATACTGCAGATCTTTATGCGTTTAGAGGTAACTATGATCAGTCTTTTAAATGGTTAAACAAAGCCTTAGAGTCAAAGGACCCTGTTTTACTTGAGGCACTCACCTATCCATCATTCAAAGCTATGTACAGCGATACGCGCTGGAAGGATTTTATATACAAGATTGGATTGCCCGAGAATCATGGATATCCGCTGAATTAGTGAATATAATTAATCTGGATGTTTTGGAAAAAATTACTCCTTAATTGAATCTTCTCAGCTTTCATTTTTGGGTAGAGAAATTCGTATTTGGTAGTTGGATGTATGAAGTTAGAAGTGCGGAGTTATAAGTTTGTCTTTTAGGTAAGTCACCAACCGCCCTGGGGCAGTTCCTAAATTTAGGATATCGCGAAGGCTAACCTTCTTATTGTCTATACTAAAGGAATACGCTACCTTGCTCCAATGAACATTGTCTTTGTAATCAACAACAAAAACAACCGCCTGGCAAAAGTACTCCCAGGACTTCGAAAATACTGTCGAGAAATACAATTGGGCAGTGTACAGTTCATAATAACACAAAGGAAAAAACACGCTATTGAGCTAGCCAGGCAAGCTGCTGAAAAAGGCTGTGATTATATGATTGCCGTTGGCGGTGATGGCACTTTGAACGAGGTTATCAATGGCATGCTACAAAGTAACAATCCCACTAATGAATACCCTACAATAGGTCTGCTACCACTTGGTTCGGCCAATGATTTTGCCAGAACGGCCGGCATCTCCAATTCTATTGAAGAACTGATGGAATTGATTCAATCCAGTGCCTCCAGAAAGATAGATCTTGGAAAAATAATACTACAAAAGACCCGGGAAACGCGCTATTTCATCAATATAGCCGGAGTTGGGCTTGGGGCAGAAATAGCGCAGAATCTGGAACAATCATCAAGTGTGTTGGGCCCTGGCTTCAATTACTTCAGGCACATTATAAAAGGGTTTCTCAGCTATGTTAAAAAAGAGGTAAGTTGTACAAGCAGCACGTGGCAATGGAAGGGCAGGTTGTTGCAAATGACAGTGGCCAACGGACGTTACTTTGGTAATGCCATCTGCATTGCCCCGGATGCCAGGATTACTGATGGGCTGTTTCAGGTTTCTATCTTCGGGGATTTGAGTATTTGGGACTATCTTAAAAACTATGGTAATTTAAAAAAAGGAGTAAAAATAAACCTTCCACAGGTTTGCTACCATGATGCCAGGGAAGTATTGATTCAAAGCAACGACTCGTGCAGTATTGAGGCTGATGGGGAGTATGTGGGGCTTGCCCCCGCAGTCATTAAGGTAATGCCGAAAGCTATATCCTTTTTAATGCCACCCGATGTCCAATAACATCTTTAAATCCATAAAATGTAGTGGTCTTTATGTTAACTAATATTGGTCAGGCTTACATTGGGTAATGGATAAAATATCTAACAATTAGCATGTATAAGTATCGGCCTGCGCACATCAACGTACATAGTTTATTGCTCTTGAAATTCCTGCTCGGAATTTCCTCGCAATTTAACTATCTTGGTTTCGTAAACGGCATATCCCTGGAGATTTTCACACTAGGCTGCCATACACAAAATCGTTAGCCACAATTTTATAAACAATTCAACAAAAAGGTAAGCTATGAATAAGCTATTAGTATTTCTGATTTCCGTTATACTTGGAACTTCAACTTTAAGTGCACAACACAAATTTCTCAATCCTGAAGTTGATCTGGATAGCAGAGTAGATGATCTTATTAACAAACTTACCCTTGAAGAGAAGGTTGATCAAATGCTAATGAATACATCGGGGATCCCCCGCCTTGACATCCCTCCTTACGATTACTGGAACGAAGCTCTGCATGGTGTTGGACGTTCAGGAAAAGCTACCGTTTTTCCTCAGGCAATAGGTTTAGCAGCTACTTTCGATAATGATCTATTATATAGGGTTTCATCAGCTATATCTGATGAGGCACGCGCTATGTATAATGCCGCTCAAGCTGCCGAAAATTATAAGAGATATGCCGGGTTAACCTTCTGGACTCCTAATGTTAACATCTTTAGAGATCCGCGTTGGGGCCGTGGACAGGAAACATACGGAGAGGATCCATATTTAACCGGGTTATTAGGTGTTGCTTTTGTTAATGGCTTACAAGGCGATAATCCCAATTATCTTAAAACAGCCGCATGTGCAAAACATTTTGCTGTTCATAGTGGCCCTGAAAAGTTAAGACATGAATTTAATGCTGTGGCAAGTCCAAAAGATATAAATGAAACTTATTTACCCGCTTTTGAAGCTCTTGTTCATGCAGGTGTTGAATCTGTAATGTGTGCTTATAACAGAACCAATGGTGAACCTTGCTGTGCATTGGGCTTTGGTTGATTTCTATTCAGATATTGGCCATGGGACAGTTTCTAATGTGGTTGAAGCGGCTGCACTGGCCTTGAAAAGTGGCATAAATGTTAACTGTGGAAACACGTATACAGCTCTGGTAGAAGCGGTACAGAAGGGTTTTGTAGATGAATCGCTTATAGATAAAAGACTTAAACCTTTACTTAAAACAAGATTTAAACTTGGTATGTTTGATCCTCAGGATCTTAATCCATATAACTCAATTCCATATGATGTTGTTGATAGCAAGGAAAACAGGGCTCTGGCCCGTGAAGCAGCAGCCAGATCTGTTGTCCTGCTCAAAAACAATGGGGTGCTTCCTTTGAAAAATGATCTGAACAGGTATTATGTTGTGGGACCTAATTCTGCCTCCATTGATGCTCTTTTAGGAAACTATTTTGGTGTTAATTCAAATATTATCACGTTTTTAGAGGGGATCACAGCAGCAGTTGCGCCTGGCAGTCAGGTTCAGTATAGTCCCGGAACTACGCTGGACAGAAAGAATGTTAATCCGGTGGATTGGTCAACAGGAGAAGCCGCTGAATCGGATGTTACTATTATTGGAATGGGACTCACCCGGCATATTGAGGGAGAAGAGGGAGAATCTATCTCATCTCCATATTTTGGTGATCGTTTAGACTATAATATTCCTGAAAATCAATTGGATTATCTTAGAAAAATTAAGAGTCATGGTAAACCAGTTGTAGCCATTATTACAGGTGGCTCTCCAATGAACCTTTCCGAAGTTCATGAGTTAGCTGATGCGGTATTATTAGCATGGTATCCCGGTGAAGAAGGTGGAAATGCAATTGCTGATATCATATTTGGTAAGCTTTCTCCATCAGGCAGATTGCCTATTACTTTCCCAAAATCACTTGATCAATTGCCTCCATACGAAGATTATACCATGAAAGGCAGAACCTATCGCTATATGACTGAGGAACCTATGTATCCATTTGGATTTGGATTAAGTTACAGTTCATTCTCATATAGTGATCTAAAGCAATCAGCTTCAATAATTAAAGAGGGAGAAATGGTTGAGATAAGTTGCAACATTAGCAATAATGGGGAGTATCCAGCAATTGAAACAGTACAACTTTATATTGCCGATGATAAAGCTAGTGTTGAGGCACCCCTATTTTCGTTAAAAGGAATTAAAGCTATCAATTTAAAACCGGGTGAGAGCAAAACTGTAGTTTTCAATATTAATCCGGATATGCTTAAGTTGATAAATGAGCAAGGCGATTCTATTCTGGAAAAGGGTGATTTTACGCTTACCATATCAGGTAGTTTACCAACAGAAAGAGCAATAGAGCTAGGTGCCTCTAAAGCCCTAAGTACAAAGTTGATATTAAATTGAATGAATTACTTTGAAAAATCAAAAAAGTATTAAAAAAAGTGGCTGACAAATAATAAACGCCATAAACAAATTACCGAATTGGTTTAAAATAACTTAAAAAATAATGCTGAAAACACGGGCTAATGTTCATATATAAACACAACTAAGGTTTATCAGGACACAAGAGCTGAACCGGTCCTTTAGCATGTGCTAACTGCCAAGCCATAGCCGGAGCCATTATATCAGATATGAATAAGCAAAAGTTATATCCACTAGTTTTGATTCTGGGTGCCAGCATTTTAGTTTTCAGGACTATACGTTTGTTAACCGTTGAAAATGGCTGGGTTACCCTTGCTGGTTGGGTGGTAGTATTAACTTTTATAGAAATGGCTATTGATACATTATGTATTATTTATTCATTTCATTGGCTGTATAGAAATTCCAAAAAGTCTAAATCCATTGCATTACAATTAGGCGCTGCTGCTGCTATTTTTCATGCGTTTCGAGTATTGATTTATGTTGTAGGCAGGGTTGGCCCCTGGATTAATTTTGATCGAAAACCCGAATATCGATCTTCATATGATGTTGATTTGTTTTGGGTATATTTTGCCGCTATACTATCTGTATTGGGAATAATTGCTGTGATTACTATTTGGATAATGACCAAAAGGAGCGTACACAAAAATGAATGATTGATTTTACATTTAGTAATTAATCAATACATATAATAAATTCAACTTGAGAGCATCTGTTGATCAATGATCTCTTATGTTGTTCATCACCAAGGGGTAGCATTTATATCTCAACCATAGCAACATCTTTTTATCGATATAATTAAGAAATCAAGTAGTAAACCCATCCTTTTATTCTCAGGGTTATGTGATCCCTATTTTGGCTCCATAATTAATTCCAAATTATCATTAGAGCCTGTCATTTCCCAATGTCCTAGAGAGATAGGTATGTTCCCAATACTATTTAATGTGTCAAAAAAGTCTTTAAGTACAAAAGGTTTTCCCTCCTGCTCCAGGCGTTTGGCATAGGCCGCCATGGCATTTTCCAAAAGGTACTTTCCAGTAATATAACTGGTGCCGTATCCCGGTTGTCGAAGGTACAGATGCTGCTCAAAAATAAGTAACTCCTTTTCCGTTTTCATCCAGCCCCTGGGCGTATACTCCGAGTGAATTCCTCCGGCCTCCTCCATCGTCATTTCGTTAGCGTGTGCATACAACGACCCCAAACCTCTTGCAGCCCTTTGAGCGATCATAATATAGACTATTTCTCTGGCCCTCGGACTATCGCTATAAAGTCCGGCTTGCATAAACATTTCCTCAACGGCGGTAGCAGTACCTTCATTTCTGGAATCAAAAATATTATACAATAACGGACCGCGGCGTATTTCACTTTTATGAGGTTCAAACTCCATCCTTGCTAATTCAAACCAATGATAAAAATGCGAATACAAAGGCCTGGGGTCATAATGCTCCCCTATCAGGAAAAAGTTTCGCTTCTCCCTGGGAACATATTCACCAAGATGTTCTCGCAAGGCAGGTTCAAAATAGGGCTTTACAGTTAGTATCTCCTGGTCCTTTAAAAAACTGATCAGGCTATTTGCTGCATCATCTGCAAGCTTTTTATAAGCTTCCGGAGAGTTGGCATCTTCCAATTCCGGTAAATCTCTGTTCTTATGTTCTTCCAATTTTAAGGAAGCCCAGGCCCTTGCCAGTTCCCTTTTTAAAATCATGACTTCATCTTCCCAGGTCAAAGGAACAAGGTGTACATTTTGAAGGTACCATGTGTAATTTTCCTTACCAATTCCTGAAGGTCCGGTTTTAGAACCCGACTGTTCCTTTAACCACAACACAAAACTATCTGTGGAAGTAATTGCCTGGTTTATGACTGCTACTATTTCCTTATCAGTTTTTATTTCCTCTTTTTCCTTAAACTTATTTAGGACCCTGCTTTGTTCCTCGATATCCCTAATCCCCGTGATCCATAAATCTTTTGCATTACCTGTCAGGTTCTTTATAGCCTGTTCATTTAAACCGGGGATTACCTTAAGATTTTCAATCAGGCGTGTTCGTTCACTATCGGTTAAAGGATCGCTGTAGGTCCATAATTCGGTTGTTCGATGATGGGTAGGGCCTTCATGGGCAGGAACATCACTTTTATAGGTCCAAACAGACTTATAAAAGGCCGGATCTCGTTCCCAGGGCCTGAGAACTCTATAATTAAAATCATAGCCATTCATTTCGGCCCATACGATCATCCAATCAACCTGTTTGGGAACAGACCAGGAAGTGGTATCTATTGCTAATAGTTCAGCTTTTAAGGTATTAAACTGGGGTTGTCTTTTCTCAAAACCAGAGCGAGAATAATCCGGTACTCCATTAACTAGTGGAGGGTTCTCAAATGATCGCCATTTAGTAAACAGACTTTCTAAGGCCACATATTTAGTACTGGTGTATTCTGTTTGTATGGAGATCTTTTCCTTTTCTTGTAAACAGCTCATAAACAAGAATGAGATACTAATCGCTAAAGCAACATATTTCATATTGGCCA
>NZ_CAMYIP010000112.1 GCF_947258525.1 uncultured Eudoraea sp. | reverse complement strand
TAACCTTTTACCGGCCTACTTTTAATAACACCCTGGGAACAATTGATCAATTATTTTCTTCAGGCAAGATTAGCCTTATCCGGAATGATTCTATCAGGAATTTCCTGATCTCCTGGCCGGGATCTATAAATGACATGATTGAAGAAGAAACCTATGCCATGACTTTGTTTCAAAATAATTATTATCCTTTGGTGGCTAAATACATTATCATCCAGGATGTCCTTGACCAGAGCTTTTCTACCTCCTTTTTCGGCACAAGCATAAGGCAAGAAGAATATTCAGATATTCCGCTGAAAAGTGACCGTGAGGGCTTACTAAAAGACAGGGAGTTTTTAAACCATTTACGAATGAGGGCTTCACATTTACAAATTACAAATACTGAAACCGGGGAACTCACCCTTCATGCCCGAAAGCTAATTGGAATGATAGATAATGAAATCAAATTCTAGTCATAAGATCAATAAATGTAATGATGAAAGGCCAAACCCCAGACCAATGATTAAATTCTTCCGTCAAATCCGACAACGCTTAATTAGTGACAACCCGCCTGCCGGGTCACGGAGGGCAGACAGGTTCGGCAAGTACCTGCTGTATGCCATGGGTGAGATTTTGCTGGTTGTGATTGGGATTTTAATTGCCTTACAAATTAACAATTGGAATGAGCATAAGAAAGAACGGAAACTAGAACGGAAAGTTTTAACAGAACTTTTGACATCCCTGGAACAAAACTACAACAGGATGATTTCTGATTCTATAAAAAGATCAAACTGGAACAGATCAAGTGATATTGTTATTACTGCTCTCGAACACGGTATGGCCTATTCAGATACTATGAATAGACATTTTCAGGATGCCAGAAAACCCGGAACAAATCTTTCATTATCATTTGCAGGCTATGAGGGTTTGAAAAATGTTGGTTACAATATAATTAGCTCGGATACGCTTAGAAATAATATTGTGGAGCTCTTTGAATTAACACATAAGACCTTGCTGGAGGAAATGGAATATTTTGAATCTTTTCAACCAGACAGACAGGCTTATATTGACAAGCTTTTTAGTTATGATCATAAAAAATTTGATTCAAATAACCCTTTTAATGTCCCCATTTATCCAAATAATTATTCTGCACTAATACAAGACTCCATTTACCTCCCTATGATTAAATCTGTAACCATACAAAGAAATGTGATTTCAGTATTGCTATATGATAACATTAAGGAGACCCAAAGAGTAATTTCATTGATTGAAAATGAACTTAATGAATTGAAAAAATGATCAATTTATCCCTTTATCGAAACAGCATAGAGCCTTAAAAAAACATTCAGTGACTGTTTTTAGCGAACGGGCCAGAAGATTTGCAGAAGTTGACAAATATCATGTTTTATAGAACTTTATTAAGGGATCTTTGGGCGGTTTTAGTACTCCCGAAAATTTAAACCTTAATTATGGAATTATTGAAGAATATTGCAATCTGGTTTGGGCTAAGTATCCTAATGATGATTTTATGGGTAGTTGGTCTGATGCTTGGCAATATGGTTTTTCCAAGTAATCTCATGGAAATGGAAACGGATAGCGATGGTACTGCGGGGTTCATTTTCTTCTTGGTAAGTGCGCTTAATGCCGGGATTATACTTAAACTAATTTACAAAGCCCGCTATACGGGCTGGAAGCTGGCAGGTCTTGTCTTCCTGGTTTCCTTTGGGATCCAGTATTTCATGTCCCAAATTGAGACTATTTGGTTTAATGATAGCCTTGGTTTGCCCGGCAATGGTATTGCAACCATCGTTCTTGGAGGGGCATTTACACTTGTTGCCTTTACGGCAATTGCCATATTGATCACAGGCAAATTTAAATCTGAACCAGACAAAAGCAATAATACTCCCGGCTTAAGATTCAGTGTCAAAAAAATACTATTGCTTTCAGCAGTCATTTGGCCGCTGATCTATTTTGCCTTTGGTTATTTTGTTGCCTGGCAATTTGAAGAAGTTCGGCTGCTGTACTCCGGTAAAACGGAGATGGATTCATTTATGGAGATCATGAAGGGAAATTTCCAATCCGGACTTTATCTGTTTCAGATCCTCAGAGGGTTTTTATGGGTCTTTATTGGCATCCTTGTTTTAAGGATGGCGAGGGGTAGCAGGATCTCGAAAAGTATTCTATTGGGGCTTTTATTTACTATCCTTGGCAGCAGTGGATTATTGCTTCCCAATCCTATCATGCCGGAAATGGTGCGGATGGCGCATCTTCTTGAAACAAGCACATCCAGCTTTATTTGGGGGTTTATTATTTCGTGGACGCTGTGGCAGCCGGCACAGGGAACTGCGATGGTTGATAATACAACAGAATAGGTTTTAAATACTATGCCGGTTATTATTAGGAACTTTTATCCCTCTCATCTACAGTAATTAACCATTCGTCTACACTCCCTAAACTTTCGTCTATAGTTAGACCTAAGACTTAAAATTAAAGTAGAACTT
>NZ_CAMYIP010000111.1 GCF_947258525.1 uncultured Eudoraea sp. | reverse complement strand
TATGTCTGACACAATCAGGGGGTTAGATTTGTTGCTTGTCAATGATCAGTATTATACTACCCATCTTGGTGATGTTGGGATAAATGCAAATATTGTTGAAGCATATTCTAAAGATAAAAACAGAGGCATGATTACCTATGCCAAGTATTTCCTTGAAGAACTGGATAAACTAAAATACTTTAATATGACAGTTAAGGCCAACGGGGAAACTACAAAGGCTAATGGCCTTATGGTGAGTATCTGCAATTCAAGAAAATATGGAACCGGCGTTCCTCTTAACGCAGTTGGGAATCCAATGGACGGTAAATTTGAAATTGTTATTGTCGAAAAGGTAGATACCATTTCACTCTTAAAAGCAGGCATGGCAAAGTTTAATGAAGAATATCTCAAAAGTCAGTATAGCCAACTTATTGTCACAAAAGAGGCAGAGATTGAATTTGAGGAACCCAGGCTCCTTCAGCTCGATGGCGAGGTTATTGGCATGTTTGACAAAATAGATGTTAAAATTTTAACCGGTGCGATTAAGTTAATAACACACCATGATAATTTAAACATCAAATAGTTTACAATTCAGACACCTCTTTAAGGAATCATACATATTCCAGAATAAGATCCCAATTGATCTTTTATTTTCTGCTGGTGGGAAAAGCTTTTGCCTCAAATAAAATTGATTAATTGCAGCTCGTCTTTTTAAATAAAAAATGGTAATTTCCTTACTCAGATTCAATACCTGGAGTAATGAAAAACATAAACAGAAGAAAATTCATTCAAAAGACATCATTATCCGCGGCGGCAATAGCTGCAGCATCTATTATCCCTGTTTCCGGCCAAACCCGAAAAAATAGAGATACCAGTGCTGTATATATGGGTGATTTTGCAGCCCCTAAACTAGAGACTATCAGGATTGCCGTAATAGGAGTAGGTGCCCGCGGACCTCAACATTTGCAGTTTTCTGCTTCCTTACCGGGTACTGAGATTGTGGCAATTTCAGATTTATATGAAGATCTTGCCACAAAATGGGCAGGTGTGGTTAAAGAAATGGGTAAGGGCCAAAGACATCAACATATTGCTACCTATTATGGCAGTGAAGATAAATGGAAATTGATGCTCGAAGAAGTAAAACCTGACATGGTTTTTATTGCAACAAACTGGGCTAATCATGCCCCAATGGCCATCGAAGTAATGAACAAAGGCGCCCATGCTTTTGTAGAAGTTCCTTTAGCCTTAGGCATTGACGAGCTCTGGAAAATTGTAGACACCTCAGAGAAGACCAGGAAACATTGCATGATGATGGAAAATGTAAATTATGGCCGTGACGAATTGCTATTCTTAAATATGTGCAGACTAGGGGTCGTTGGTGAACTATTACACGGGGAGGCAGCCTATATTCACGATCTAAGAACACAGATGGATGAAGTTAAACGAGGTACCGGATCCTGGCGTACGTATCATTATGCCAAAAGAAACGGCAACCTCTACCCTACTCATGGGCTGGGCCCGGTAGCACAATATATGAATCTGGGACGTACTGAGGATACTTTTAAAAGTCTTGTGTCTTATTCTACTCCTGCTATGGGCCGTGCTTTATATGCCAGGAAAAATTATCCTGCTGATCATAAATGGAATCAAATGGATTATAAGGGGGGCGATATGAATACATCTATAATCAAGACAAATATGGGCAGAACCATTCTTGTTCAATGGGATGAAACAAGTCCGAGACCTTATACCCGACTTAACTTAATACAGGGAACCAAAGGTATTTTAGCTGGCTTTCCTACTAGGGTAGCTTTGGAAGGTGGTATTGAAGGCATTACAGAAAGTCATCATCAATGGGCGGAGGGAGAACAACTAGCCACACTTTACGAAAAATATGATCATCCATTATACAAACGCCTGTCCTCAACCACAAGTGAAAGTGGTCATGGTGGTATGGATGGGATGATGGTTTACCGAATAATAGAGTGTCTTAGGAACGGACTTCCTTTGGATCAAAACGTGTATGAAGGATGTTTCTGGAGTGCGGTTTCTCCTTTAAGCGAGCTCTCTATAGCTAATGATGGTGCTCCGCAGACATTCCCTGATTTTACCCGGGGTAATTGGAAAGAAACTAAACCTTTGGATATTATAACCTAATTTTACCCGTTACGAAAAATTTTCTCATCTAGTTCGTCTCATTAACAAGTACGCATTTTCCGTTTGATAATGAATACACAAATTAATTCAATAAAAAGGCAAATAAGCGACGTTCATAATGGTTTGATTTGGGCTGGGACCTCTTATAATAAAAGATTGTCTCAACTTAAAGAAAATGAGCTGTTTGTACGTCCGCTCCCCTCTGTTCACAGTATTGCTGAAATTATTGCACATATCATTTCCTGGCGGAAGGATACCATCTTAAAATTAAAAACAGGTCGAGGCAAACTTACAGATGACCAACCTGAGAATTGGAGATCAAATGAGGAGTTAAAGTCTATTGGCTGGAAGAAGCTCAGGGAAGAAGATAATAGTACCCTTAGTGAATTATTTGAGCTATTACAGGATAAGGATGATACATTTTTGAATGAATGCTACTATGACCCCGAATTTGGTGGTAACTATCCTTATTCATTTGTACTCGAAGGAATGTTACACCATGATATTTACCATTTAGGACAGATTGGGCTGGTGATAAAACTGCTAAAGGGATGAATCGTCTATCAAAACCCCTAATAGAAACTCCCAGGTTAATACTAAGGGAATTCACAGTTGACGATGCTTATAAAATCTGGGAATTAAATTCAGATCCGGAAGTAATAAAATACACCGGTGACCCCCCTTTTGAAAATGTTGAAAACGCAAGAGATTTTCTTAATAACTACAAGGATTATGAAAACAATGGCTTTGGCAGATGGGCGGTAATTAAGAAAGATTCTAACACTTTTTTAGGGTGGTGCGGACTAAAATTAAATGAGCAGAATTTAATTGATCTCGGGTTTCGTTTCTTCAGAAGAGAATGGAACAAAGGATATGCCACAGAAGCTGCTAAAGCTTGTCTTGAATATGGGTTTATGGAACTTAATATAAAAGAGATCATTGGCAGGGTTGCAATGAAAAATACAGGTTCTATAAAAGTTCTGGAAAAACTCTCTATGGAATATTGGAAAAACGATAGCTGCAAGGGGATAGAGAACTCCTTGTATTATAAAATATCTAAAGAACAGTATCTTAAGAATACACAAAACGGCATATAACCTATGGATTCGGACTCTGATTACCTAAAAATAAACAAGGCCTCCTGGAACCGCAAGACAGATACTCACATGGAATCTGATTTCTATGATGTAAAAGGATTTCTCAATGGAAAGACATCTCTTAATAATATAGAGCTAGATCTCCTTGGCGATCTGGAAGGCAAAAGCATATTGCATTTGCAATGTCATTTCGGACTGGATTCACTTTCTCTAGCCAGGATGGGCGCAAAAGTTACAGGAGTAGATCTCTCTGACCAAGCTATTCAAAGGGCCAGAGAATTAGCTCAGAAAACAAACCTTGACGCCAAATTTGTTAACTGTGATCTTTATGATCTGCCTAATCATCTGAATAATGAATTTGATATAGTTTACACTACCTATGGCACCATAGGCTGGCTTCCCGATCTGAACAAATGGGCGGCGGTTGTCTCAAGGTTTTTAAAACCGGGCGGCAGGTTTATTTTCATTGAGTTTCATCCGGTTGTCTGGATGTTCGATGATGAATTTAGCAAGATTGCCTATCGATATTTCAATTCAGGACCCATTGTAGAATCCGAAACGGGGACATACGCTAAAAAGGACGCTGATATTAATCTGGAATACGTAATGTGGAATCACAGCCTGGGAGAAGTTATAACCAGTTTGGTTGGTAATGGTATTGAAGTGACCTCCTTTGAGGAATATGATTATTCACCATATGACTGTTTTAAATTCACTATGGAATCGGAACCGGGTAAGTACAGGATTAAGCATCTTGGAAATAAACTACCCATGGTGTATTCTTTAGAAGGCATAAAAAAGTAATCGGGCAAATAAATTTAATATAGTTAACTCATGACAAAATACTTATATGTATTCTTGATTCTGGCCATTGTATCATGTGTAGATAAATCGAAAACTGAATTACCTGAACCTACCGGGAAATATAGTGGTATCTTCAAAAAAGGAAATTTTGAAGATTCAATTACTATTGATATAGAGCGAGATTCTACGGACTGGAAAGTATTTTTTTCGAGCCTTCAACAAAACGCAAATCGCATCCCTTTTAGGGAGGTTGAAGTAAATGGAGATTCAATAAATTTTAAACTACAGAGCGATTTTTACACGTATTCGTTTAAAAATAAATTTGAAAACAATAATACTGAATTACGTGGAACACTGGCCGTGGATACAGTTGAAATTCAATACGCACTTTTTAAAACTATGGCCGATGAAAAAGTATTGTCAGCTGAGGACATTGGCTATGAATCCAATGGTCTCCATCTGAACGGCACTATCTTTTATCCTGCACCTCAGAAAGACAATAATATGGGTCTGATTATAGTCACTTCTTCAGGCAATTCAGACAGAAGTGCTTCGCGAGCAGAGGCTCAACTTTTTGCCAAACAAGGTTTTACCACTTTTATTTATGACAAACGGGGAACAGGAATCTCTGAAGGTAACTGGCCAATGGCCAGTATAGAAGAACTTGCTTCAGATGATATTAATGCTATTAAGCGGTTTTCAGAAAAAACAACTATCCCGCTTAATCTTATAGGTATAAAAGGCAGCAGCCAGGGAGCTACCAAGATCCCATATATTTTAAATGAATTAAAAGAACTTAAGTATGGAATAGCTGTAAGCTGCCCCGGTACTACCTTATTGGAGAGTGATCTTAACTACTGGAAAAACAGAAATACTAAAAATCTGGGTATAAATATTGAGCAGGCAACAAGTTTTGAGCGTAAAGTTTTTGAAACGATTGCAGGAAATATTTCCAAAGAAACTCTTGAGAAAGAGATCAATTTAATCAAATCACAAGATTGGTATAATATGGTATGGATTCCAAAGCTTGATGAGATTGAAATAGATAAAAAACTAAACTTTACCCCTATTCCATATTTTGAAAAAACTAAACAGCCTGTATTGATTGTTCAGGGGAGTTTAGATGAAATAATTCCTGAAGACAGTCATGAAGTAATTACCGAAGCTCTCAAGAAAGCCCAAAACAAAAATTATGAAATTGTATTACTGCAAGGTGCTTCCCACTCTATGTACGATATCGGGCAAAGTGATTTTCCGTATTGGTCTAAAATACATCCCGAATATGTAGCAACTTTGGAGAATTGGATCAATACTATTTCGGTAACCAATTAAGCCTTCAACAGGGTTCTTTTACATTGTCTAAAAAGTTATATAAATTTTGAATTCTAAATTTCGTAAGACCAAAATCCCCCTTATATTTAAGGACTGAACATTTTAATAAATCACTTTTAGGAATCTAATATTAATATTGATTAATCAATAAGTAGAACAGTTCTTTTGTTAACCATACAGACTTTATAGGCCAATTAAATGATTTCAACACTGGGAAAAATTTTTACTGATCTTTTTATAAGATACATGCCCAGTGCTTATGTTTTTGCATTGCTCCTCACGTTGTTCACTGGTTTTATGGCTCTTATTTGGACCGATGCCTCGCTTATGAATGTGCTAAGTGGCTGGTATGATGGCTTTTGGTCCTTATTGGCCTTTGGAATGCAGATTATTCTGGTTATTGTGACAGCCTATAGTATAGCACAATCCGATCCCATTGCAAAAGGAATAAATTGGATAGCGCGTTTTATTAATACTCCCGGGCAGGTTTATTTATTTGTACTGATATCCAGTGCGTTGTTTTCCCTGATCAGTTTCGGAATGATCGTCATTGTAGCCATTTTGGCCAGGGAATTGGCAGTAAGAGTGAAGGGATTAAATTATCCTTTCCTTATTGCCTGTGTTTATTTTGGCATGGGTAGTTGGGTTGCCGGGGCTTCCAGTTCTATTGCCCTTTTATTAAATACCGAAGATAACTTCTTGATTGAAGCGGGAATTCTTTCAGAATTAATACCAACTGCATATACCTTGGGGTCTTCACTCAACCTGGTTATGATTCTGTTATTTGTTGTAGTAAGTCCATTATTATTTTTCACTTTAATCCCAAAAAACAGCAAACAAAAAGAATTATCTGATCTTTTGATCCTGGACAATCCACAAAAGGAATCTTCTGTAAAAGCAGAGGCGGATTCCTACAAATTGCCTTTCAAGGCAGTCTCAGACATTTTGAATAATAGTGCTTTTTTGCAGGTCACAATTTCAATTTTTGGCTTTATATATATCGGCCATTACTTCTACCAAAATGGTTTTGATCTTAATTTTAACATTATCATCTTCATGTTTTTGATACTCGGATTATTTCTGCACAAAACACCTCTGCGCTATAGCATTTCCATGAAACGTGCGAGCAGCAATATTTCCGGAATACTATTTCAATATCCATTTTATGCAGGTATCATGGGAATTATGTTTTCAACAGGTCTGGGCGACAAAATTGGGGAAATTCAGGCATCATTTGCCACAATGACCAATTATCCGTTTTTAGCTTATGTTTCTGGTGGTTTGGTAAATTTTGCAATCCCCTCTGCAGGAGGTGAGTTTGCAGTAATTGGTCCCAGCATTATTAATGTGGTTAAAGATTTGGGAGCAGGATTAGGTGAATCTGAAGTTACCGCTATGATAGCAAGAGCATCAATGGCTATTGCCTATGGTGAAAGCCTTAGTAATGCCCTTCAACCTTTTTACCTGCTTATTATTTTTCCAGTTATGGCAGCCGGGACCAAATTGCAGGCAAGAGATATTATGGGTTTCTTTGTTATTCCATTTATTTTGTTTTTTATCATTCAGTCACTATTGCTTGTCTATATGCCATTATAACAGTACAATGGTGTATCCTTTACCTGGCATATGGTAAGTTCCCTTTCCATACATACACAACTGCTTTATTAAACATTATTTCTTAAATTTAAATATGTGTTATGATATCAAGGCAAGTTTGGAAGCTCAGTTAAAGAGAGCAAGGCATTATGGCAATGAGCAGGCTATTGAAGAAATCATTGAAAAACTAGCGCCCTTGTCAGATCTGCCACTCTATCATGTATCGGGCTTTAATCACCCAAAATTATTTATTTATCCCGATAGTTCGCCATATGAGCCAACTCTTGCAACCTGGGGTCTGGTACCATTTTGGGTGAAAGATAAAACACAACTTAGAAATCTCTGGAACAAAACACTTAATGCCAGAGGGGAAACCATTTTTGAAAAACCTTCTTTTCGTAATTCCGCCAAAAACAAAAGATGTATTATTTATGTAGATGGATTTTATGAACATCATCATTTTAGAGGGAAAACTTATCCTTTTTATTTAAGTAGAAAAGATGGCGAACCAATGGCCCTGGCTGGACTCTGGAGCGAATGGGCAGATCCTGAAACAGGGGAATTTATAAATACTTTTACTATTGTTACAACAAAGGGCAATGCCATGATGACCAGGATCCATAACAATCCGAGGGCAGCAGGACCCCGAATGCCACTAATACTTCCCGATGAATTGGCGGATAAATGGCTTGAGCATATAGAGGACGAGTTAGATAAAAAAACTATTCAGGAATTAATTCAATCCTATCCGGAAGACCAACTAAAAGCTCATACTGTTAGCCGTCTCAGGGGTAAAGAATATCCCGGTAATATTCGAGAGATCACTAAAGAGGTAACCTATGCGGAGTTGGAATTTTAAAGGACGACCATTACAAAAATCGGCAGTTGGTGATTGCTAATAGTATGATAATTTTCTAAAACAAAATGCAAATTAAAAACAAGGGATTAAGTCGTATTTCAATTCTATTTTTAACGCTTATTATTTCTTGTAATGGTGCAACGAAGGAATCATCTAAAGTTACAATAGCAGCCTCTGCAAATATGCAATATGCTCTGGGACCTATTACAGAAAAATTTATAGAAAAGACTGGTATTCCCTGTCAATTAATTTTAGGATCTTCGGGTAAACATACGGCTCAAATCATGGAAGGTGCCCCATTTGATGTTTTTGTATCGGCTGATATGAAATACCCTACGAAGCTGTATGATAAGGGTTTAACAACGGCTCCACCTGAGATCTATGCCTATGGAAAATTAGTACTATGGACCATGGTTGACGAGCTACCACTATCAATGGCAAAACTGAATGATTCTTCTATTAATCACATTGCACTGGCAAATCCCAAAACAGCACCCTATGGACAAGCAGCGGTAGAAGTACTGGAAAAACATGCGCTTTTAGACCGTCTTAAAAATAAATTGGTATACGGTGAAAGTATTGGCCAAACCAATCAATTTATTTATTCTGAATCGGCCGAAATTGGGTTTACAGCACAATCCGTGGTTCTGGCACCAGAAATGAAGGGTAAGGGTAAATGGATTTTGGTGAATGATACTGATTATAAACCAATTTCACAGGGTGCAGTGGTCATAAAACAATCTGAAGGAAATAATCATAATGCTAATAAATTTTATAATTTTCTTTTCTCCAATGAGGCCAGGATTATATTAAAAGATTTCGGATATTCGGTAGATGAATAGCTTAAAAGGTCATATTAAGGAAGTTCAGGTAAATGGCAGTTTGTCACTCGTAACCGTAGCGCTTTCTGATGAAATATTGTTTAAGGCTGTTATCATTGAAACTCCCGAAACTGCATCTTATCTTAGCGAAGGCCATTTGGTTAAGGTTTTGTTTAAGGAAACTGAAGTTGTTATTGGAAAAGATATAAAGCATTTAATAAGTCTTCAAAACCAGATTAGAGGAGAAATTAAGCGTGTTGAACGTGGTCAGTTATTAAGTAATATAATTATAAATACCCCGGCAGGTGATATCAGTTCCATTATTACCACCAATGCGGTAGATCAACTTAGTTTAAAAGAAGAACTAACAGTATGCGCTATGGTTAAGACTAATGAAATAATGTTATCTGAATAATGAATTGGGATCCACTCTTAATCACCTTTAAACTAGCTTTTGTTACTACGGTAATTCTTTTGATTATTTCGGTGCCTCTGGCATACTGGATGGTTAATACGAAATCCAGGTCTAAACCCCTTATAGAAACGCTGGTCAGTATGCCCCTCGTATTACCGCCTACAGTGCTTGGATTTTATTTCCTTTTAGCATTCAGCCCGGGTAACGCATTTGGCAATTGGATAAATGAATGGCTTGGGATTAAACTCGTATTCTCGTTTGGCGGACTTGTTGTAGCCTCTATAATCTACAGTTTGCCTTTTATGGTGCACCCTATTCAATCTGGCCTGAGTATTCTGCCACATTCATTGACGGAGGCTTCACAGGTAATGGGAAAATCTAAATGGACAACATTGTTCAAAGTACTCTTACCCAATTGTAAAGCTTCATTATTAACAGGAATTGTACTTGCTTTTGCCCATACCGTGGGTGAATTTGGGGTAGTACTTATGATAGGTGGTAGTATTCCGGGTAGAACCAAAGTTGCATCCATTGCCATATATGACGAAGTGGAAGCTATGAACTATAGTGCGGCTAATTTCTATGCTACAGTACTGTTTGTTATTACCTTTTGTATTTTGCTTATGGTCTATTTAATTAACGGGGGGTATCTAAAGCGCTTTTGGAAATGATTAAAATAGACGTTCATAAAAAATTACGCGCCTTTGACAGTGAAATGAACTTTCATATTCAATGCCAAATTAAGAAAGGGGAATTGGTAACGCTGTATGGTGAATCTGGTGCAGGAAAAACATCAACTTTAAGAATACTTGCCGGCCTTTTAAAACCTGATAAAGGAGAAATAACGATAAATGAAGTCAGTTGGATTGACACTAAAAACAAAATCTTTTTGGCACCTCAGAAGAGGAATATAGGTTACGTTTTTCAGGATTATGCCTTATTTCCAAATATGAGCGTATTACAAAATCTGGAGTTTGCATCTGGCAAAGGACAGAATAAAAAGGTGATAACAGAACTTATAGAGATGATGGAACTTGGCGATCTTCAAAACAGAAAACCACAAACCCTGTCCGGTGGCCAACAACAACGTGTAGCCCTTTCGAGAGCTCTTGTTCGCAAACCCGATGTTCTTTTATTGGATGAACCACTTGCCGCACTGGATTATAAAATCAGGTTGAAACTCCAGGATTATATCACAAGAATTCATAAAGAATACAATTTAACAACGATATTGGTAAGCCATGATATTGGTGAGATCATGAAACTGTCTGACCGGGTTTTTGTGCTTGAACAAGGCAAAATTGTGAGACAAGGTATTCCGAGTGAGATCTTTTCTAACCAAAAAATCAGCGGTAAATTCAAATTTACCGGAGAAATATTAAAGATAGAACCCCAGGACGTTGTCTTAATTGTTTCTGTTTTAATACAAAACAATGTAGTTAAAGTAATTGCCAATAAATCTGAAATGCAAACCCTTAAGGTTGGCGACAAAGTGATGGTGGCGTCTAAAGCTTTCAATCCTATTCTTTATAAAATCCAAGAATAGTTAGGTCAAAATTTTTACAAATTCGAATGAGCAACACGGCATTACTTCTTATCGATATTCAAAAAGGTCTGGATGAAATTGACTATTATGGTGGCCACAGAAATAATCTGCAGGCAGAAGCCAATGCCAAAAGAATCCTGGACTTCTGGAGAAATCAAAAGTTTCCTATCTTTCATATTAAACATAATTCCACTAATTCCGATTCACCGCTCATACCGGGCCAACCGGGCAACGAATTCAAAGATATTGTTAAGCCCCTGGCAAATGAATCAATTATAGAAAAACAGGTGAATAGTGCTTTTATAGGTACAGATTTAAGACAACAATTGGATTTGCTGGGAATAAGCAAATTGGTAATAGTTGGACTTACTACAGATCATTGTGTATCTAGCAGCGCAAGAATGGCGGGTAATTTGGGATATAAAACCTTTTTGGTTTCAGATGCTACGGCTACTTTTGATAAAGTGGGTCCTGATGGAACTAAATTCAAGGCTGAAACCATTCATGATATTGAATTGGCCAGTTTGCATAACGAATTTGCCACAGTTATCAGAACCGATGAATTATTAAGACAAGTCGCGGGAGAATAACAGATTTAGAAGTTTTCTTTGGCCAGATTTTAGATTACGATTGAAAAATGCCTGATGACCAATGAAAAAGGCGCTCCTGCCTGTGTAAATGCTAATACGAATTCTTTAAAATATACGTTAGTGTAACATATGAAAATACAAAATGTACTTTTTGCAATATTCCTGGGAACGGGAATGATTTTTGCCCAGGATTGGCAAACTGATCTGGCCGTAGCGAAAGAAATGTCTAGAGCCGGGAATAAAAGTATAATCTTGGTATTTCAGGGATCAGATTGGTGTGCCCCTTGTATAAAACTTGACAAACGAATATGGAGTAGTGAAGAATTCCAGGAATATGCTTCCGATAAATTTGTGATGTTACTGGCAGATTTCCCTCGTAAAAAGCAAAATAGGCTCCCGCTTGAACAAAAAAATAAAAATGAGAAGTTAGCAGAGACCTATAATCGCAATGGATATTTTCCCTTGGTCGTTGTTCTGGATAAAGATGGTAAAGTATTGGGACAAACAGGATATAAAAATATATCTGTAAAAGAATATATCGATTTATTAGAATCTTTTTCCGAGTAAATGACGAAACACATAGCTGCACTTTTGATCCTTATTTTAAGTATTGTTCCCGCATGGGCACAGCAATCTTTCCATAGAAACTTAAAACTGATGGGCAGTGGTTTCCAAATTACCGTTGTCGTTAAGGACTCAACGGAGGCCGATAAAGCTATAAACCTCGCCATTAATGAAATTACAAGAATTGAAAAACTCATTTCTTCCTGGGACCCTAATTCCGAAACTTCTGAAATCAACTCAAATGCAGGAATAAAGCCGGTTAAAGTCAGCCGGGAACTATACGGCCTGATAGACAGGGCGATAAATATTTCAACTTTAACCGATGGTGCTTTTGATATAAGCTACGCGTCTATGGATAAAATCTGGAAATTTGATGGCAGTATGAAGAAAATGCCTTCAAATGAGGCAATTAAGTTATCTGTTTCTAAGGTGGGATTTCAGGATATCATTCTTGATGCCGAGAATACCTCTGTCTTCCTCAAAGAAAAGGGTATGAAAATAGGGTTCGGAGCCATAGGAAAGGGATATGCAGCGGATCGTGCAAAGGCCTTACTACAGAAAAACAATATACAGGCAGGTATTATTAATGCCTCAGGAGATATGAATACATGGGGCAGACAACCCAATGGTAACGAATGGACTGTAGCTATCACGAATCCACTAAACAAAACTAAGGCGGCCGCTATTTTACCAGTTACTAACGGTGCGGTGGTAACTTCAGGCAACTATGAAAAATTTGTTCAATTTAACGGTACGCGTTATGCCCATATAATAGACCCGCGAACAGGTTATCCTTCTACCGGCATTTTGAGCGTAACAGTATTTGCTCCCAAAGCAGAATTAGCCGATGCGCTTGCAACTTCTGTATTTGTCATGGGCATTGAAGCAGGGTTAAACAGAATTAATCAATTGCCTAAAATTGAATGTATAATTATAGATGAAAAAGGGAAGGTGTTTACTTCCGACAATATAGAAATAGACAGGATATGATCAAGAAAATTGCATTTATAGTCTGTATCCCAATACTTTTAAACAGTTGCGTGGTGGTTAAGGGATATGAAAAAGTGAATATTAATGATCCTGATATGGAGTTATCGGAAAAACTGTGTGACAGAAACGTTACAGTCTTTCATTCCTATCGGGAAGCTGCTGCCGGGGCAAATGGTGGCAAAACAGGTGGAGGTTGCGGATGCAATTAATTAACCGGATTGCATAATATAATGCGCTATTCTTTTAAGAAAAACTATGACAATAAATAAGTCCCTATTTTTTATTTGCCTCTTCATGGTCTGTTGCATTTGTAATGCTCAGAATTCTGATCAAAATCCTGACGGCTATAAAAAAAGGGTTTTGGAAACCGCTGAAATTGATCTATTATCTAGTTACTATTACCAGGATGGTAATAATGCTGCGGTAACCGGGGGGCTTGGCACTGAAGAATTAACAGATATTACGGGAACTATGATAATATCAATACCTGTAAGTGATGATGACGTGCTTACAGTAGACGCGGGCATTTCTGCATATACTTCCGCATCATCCAGTAATATTAATCCATTTGATAAAGGTTTTGCAGATCCATTTATCTCTGCCTCTGGTGCTTCGCGGGATGACACCTGGTTTAATCTTACAGGTAATTATAGTCATAGTTCAGATGATAGAAATTCTATATGGAGTGCTTTGGAGGCAGTTATACCAGATTGTTTAATGAAAAAAATACTGAACTAGGGCTTAGTGCAAATGTATTCCTTGATAAATGGAAGATTATCTACCCCTATGAACTTCGCCCTTTTGCCCCAGGTGGAAGAGGTCTAAATGATTTTCTATTTATAGAAAATACGATTACCGGAAATCCTGATTACAACCCGTCTTTTTCTGTTTTAACGAACGAAAATCGCAACTCCTATTCATTGGGTATTGGTTTATCACAAATCCTTTCACGTAATATACAGGGGACTTTTTTAACTGATTTTGTACTGCAACAAGGTTTGCTGTCAACACCCTTTCAGAGAGTTTACTTTAGTGACATAGCAGATTCCTTTATTGATAATTTTCATCTGGCTGATGACATTGAACGCTTACCCGATTCCAGGTTTAAAGTTGCATTGGGAGGAAGGCTCAACTTTTTTGTTAATGAATATCTGGTAATACGCTCGTACTACAGGTATTATTTTGATGACTGGGGGATAAATTCCAATACATTAAGTCTTGAATTCCCTGTAAAGATCACGCAAAAATTTACTTTATATCCTTCGTATCGGTTTTACAACCAAAAGGCGGCAGATTATTTTGCGCCCTATAACGAACATCTTTCCACTTCCATATACTATACCTCAGACTATGACCTTTCTGAGTACAATGCAAATCAATATGGTTTCGGAATCAATTATACGAACATAATCCTAAAACAACACAAGTTGAAAGTAGGTTTAAAAAGTGTTGATTTAAAATATAATTATTACAAAAGAAATACCGGTTTAAGTGCAGGAATTATTACTGCCGGTTTAAAGTTTGTCGTTGATTAAAACGAATTCTATTATTTATGAGCATCAGGTAAAGGGATAGCCGGAAATATTCTAAAAAAAAAACGAGCCTAAAGCTCGTTTTTCAGTTTGTATAAAAATACTTATTATTTGGCTACATTAACCGAACGCGTTTCACGTATAACGGTTACTTTTACCTGTCCCGGATAGGTCATGTCTGTTTGAATTTTCTGAGAGATTTCAAAAGATAGCTGTGCCGCTTTTTCATCACTCACTTTCTCACTTTCAACAATAACTCTCAATTCCCTTCCAGCCTGAATGGCATAGGCTTTTTGGACGCCTCCAAAAGCAAAAGCGATATCTTCAAGATCTTTTAGCCTTTGAATATAGGAATCCAGCACCTGTCTTCTTGCTCCCGGACGGGCTCCACTTATAGCGTCGCATACCTGCACGATTGGGGATATCAGCGTCTTCATTTCAATTTCATCATGGTGAGCCCCAATAGCGTTGCATACGTCTGGCTTTTCACCAAATTTTTCGGCCCATTGCATACCTAAGATTGCATGCGGTGTTTCTACTTCTGCTTCGGTATTTGGCACTTTACCTATATCGTGAAGTAAGCCGGCTCGTTTTGCTATTTTGGGATTCAAACCTAATTCCGCGGACATTACTCCACAAAGCTTTGCTACCTCCCTTGAGTGTTGCAATAAGTTCTGACCATAGGAAGATCTATATTTCATCCTACCCACTGCTCTAATCAATTCAGGATGTAATCCGTGAATTCCCAAATCTATAACCGCACGTTTTCCAACCTCAACTATTTCCTGTTCAATTTGCTTTTCAGTTTTTCGCACAATTTCTTCTATCCTGGCCGGATGAATTCTACCATCTGTAACCAGCTTGTGAAGGGATAATCGGGCTACTTCTCTTCTTACTGAGTCAAAACAGGAAAGTATGATGGCCTCTGGCGTATCATCAACAATAATTTCTACTCCCGTAGCCGCTTCCAGTGCCCTGATATTCCTTCCTTCCCTACCAATAATACGGCCTTTAACATCATCAGAATCAAGGTTGAATACAGATACGCAGTTTTCCACAGCCTCCTCTGTACCGATGCGTTGTATGGTATTTATGACTATTTTCTTTGCTTCCTGCTGGGCAGTAAGTTTAGCATCCTCCATTGTGGTCTGCAAATAAGCCATAGCATCTGTCTTGGCCGTTTCCTTTAAAGACTCAAGGAGCTGACTTTTAGCATCTTCCGCAGATAAGCCAGAAATTACTTCTAGCTGTTGAACCTGACTTTTATGAAGTTTTTCAAGTTCTGACTGCTTTTTGTCGTAAAGCTCAGATTTATGTTCTATATCCTTGAGCTTTATTGCCAGCTGTTCATTCAGCTTACGGTTCTTTGAAAGTTCACCGCTAATCTGCGATTCTTTGTCCCGTGTTCTTTTTTCAGCTTCAGCAATCTTTTTGTCCTTGTTTATGATTACTTTCTCATGTTCCGCTTTTAACTCCAAAAACTTCTCCTTTGCCTGAAAAATCTTGTCTTTTTTAATATTCTCGCCTTCAAGATTGGCGGTTTTTAATATAGAATTTGCCTCTTTTTTTGCATTTGCAATGGTTTTTGATGCTTTGCCTTTCTCCAAAGCCTTCGCAACCAGCAAACCTATAACTAAACCAACCAAAGCTGCTATTGCAATTGTTGTAATATCCATAACCTATTTTAATAATTAATACTTACCTGCCCCCTTGTTAAAGTTTGAATGCAGCACTCAAATGTGGCGCTAGCCCCCTACCAAGTACTAAGGGTATAAAACAAATCGAGATCAGGTCTCAAATTGAATTTGTAAACCAATTAAAAACAAAAAACCCACATTGGTGAAGTTCTGTACAAACTCCAATAAACAGGTTTAGGGCTACCAGGTTGATCAAGGATCCTTTACAAGAAGGCCAAATTAGTGTTGAGTTCGTCAAAAATTAAATACCAATGTGGGCAGTAACTTTGTATTATGTTAAAGAACTTATTTTATACTAAGCTTAGAGTTTACCAACTGATCCAACGCTTTTAAACGTTCTGTTACTTCTTTGGTATCCTCTGAATTATCTATGCCACGTTGTTCAATCTTAGAGGCAAACTGCAAGGCACACATGGCCAGTACATCTTGTTTGTCTCTAACGGCATAATTTTGCTCAAATTTTTTGGCAAGCTGTTCTATATTTTTTGCAGCCTTTCTTAGTCCTTCTTCCTGACTCGGGTCAATGGTCAAAGGATATACCCTATCAGCGATAGAGAGCTTTATTTTCAGCTTCTCTCCCATATTTCTTTGTCACACTATTCAGCGAGTTGAGCCATACAGTAGTCCAACTCTCTAATCAATGTATTTATTTTGAGCTTTGCTTCAGTTTTATTATTATCACTGCCCAGTATAGAATTTGCAAGCTTGAGAGAATTATATCTTTCTTCCCATTCCAAAATGGTATTCCTCAGTGTGTCATCCTCATTTCTCAGTGTCACAATCTCCTGCTCCAACCTAATTTTAGATTGATTTAGCAATTCTATTTTGTGCAGAAGCTTGCTAATTTTATTCTCCAAGGAATCAACGATTTCAACCAATTCGCTCATATGCAAATTACAATACGTTTTACACAAAGTTAACACACCTTCAACGACTTCGCAATAGTTTTTGCAATTATTCCTGAAGTAATTTTGTAAATGCTTTGATTTGGGGTATTCCAAAAACCTAATCAAAGATTAAAGAAAATTGTAGGAGTTAGCAGACCTTTTTTCCAAGTTTAATTCGTATTAATTAAATTCGCATCAACTTAGCACTTATGAGAATACGCATTTTAAGCCTCCTACTTCTTTCAGTTCTCTCCGTTATGGGTCAGGAAAAGTACCCATTAAATACTTTTAGGGCTCCTTTGGATATACCCATAATTCTAGCCGGCACATTTGGAGAGTTACGATCAAATCATTTTCATTCGGGCATTGACATTAAAACCCAACAGAGACAGGGATTACCTGTATATGCTATTGGGGATGGCACGGTAACTAGAATTAAGATAGGACTTTGGGGCTACGGGAAAGTCATATACATTGCCCATCCGAATGGTTATACCTCGGTGTATGGACATCTTCAAAAATTTTCCCCGGAAATTGAAGCCTTTATTAAAAAGATTCAATATGAGAAAAAATCTTATGAGGTTGAGGTATTCCCGGATTATGGGGACATTAAGGTATCGAAAGATCAGGTTATAGCATATAGCGGTAATACGGGTGGATCGTCCGGACCACATCTGCATTTTGAAATAAGAAGTAGTATATCAGAAAAACCCACGAATCCGCTTCTTTATGGATTAGAGGTAAGGGATGCCACCAATCCCGTCCTATTGAATCTGTTTGCCTATCCTTTATCTGAAGATGCACAAGTAAATAGAAGCACAAAAAAAATTCAAATTAAATTCAACAAACAAAAAGACGGTAGTTATCTGGCAGAAAACGTATATGCAGCGGGGACAATCGGTTTTGGAATAAACACCTATGACAGGCAAGATCTGGCTGCCAATAAGAACGGAGTCTATTCAATTCAACAAGTAGTTAATGGAAAAGTTTACTCCGATTTTAATTTTGAATCCTTCTCATTTGGCGAAACCCGATATATCAATACGCTAATAGATTACGATCATTTTGGGAAATATAACGAGCGAATTCAACGCTGTTTTATAGCTCCGGGCAATCGTCTTGAAATATATAAACAAGTATACAATGAGGGAAAAATTTCAGTAAGGGAGGGACTAAATTACAATGTTGAAATTCTGATTAAGGATCTGAATAATAATTTGACAAAATTAGTTATACCTGTGGAAGGCAAGAGAGAGCAACCACTGGTAATAGAGGAGGAAATAAAAACAGATTATTTTATTATCGCCAAACAACCTAATAACTACGACCTTGGTGCAGCTAAAGTGTATTTTCCGGCAAATACGTTTTATGAAAATTTTTATATGGACCTGCAAAAAGGGGAGGATACAGTAGTAATTCACAACAATAGAATCCCTGCCCACAAAAACTTTACAATAACTTTTGATGTCTCCAAATACGCTCCTCAGGAACGTAAGAAATTATTTATAGCCCGCCTTGACAAAAAAAAGAAAGCGAATTACATGAATACCTTTAAAAGGGGTACAAGTTTTACCACCAGAACGAGAAGTCTGGGGACTTATACTCTTGCCCAAGACACTATTCCACCCAAAATACGCCCTAAGAATTTCAAGGAAAAACAGTGGTTAAATAACTATCGCTATCTCAGTCTTGTAATCTCCGATGATTTAAGTGGCATTGACACTTATTCCGCTACATTAAACGGGGCATGGATCTTAATGGAATACGAGCCCAAAACAAAAACTCTCACCTATAATTTTGACGATAAAATTCTAAATCAAACGCAATGTGAACTTAAAGTAGTCGTTACAGATAACGTAGGTAATTCAAATACCTTTACCAGTAGTTTTTTCAGAAAATAGACTTTTGAAGTGTTTTAAACTCTTATTCCCTCTTTTTCTTTTTGGTTCATTTGCTGTTGTGAGTGGACAAAAAGCATCAATTACAGGAGTAGTCCTGGATGTCAATGATGAGCCTTTATCTAATGTAAATATCACTACCAAAGGGAATGGTACTTATACAGATTCTACCGGATTTTATTTGCTCGAAGTAATTGCGGATAAAGAAATAACCATAGTTTTTACTCATTTAGGCCATAAAAATGTAGTTCTTGAAGACTTAATCCTCACTACGAATGAAACCTTCGAATTCAATCCGGTAATGAAAACCGATGTAATTCAGGTAGATGGTGTTGAAGTCACGGCCACCGGAGAAAAAAGCGCTGAAGGTATCACAACAATTTCTGCTGAACTCGTTCGAAAAATTCCCGGTGCCAATGCAGGGGTAGAAAATGTACTAAAATTACTTCCTGGAGTATCTTCAAATAATGAACTAAGTACACAATACTTTGTAAGAGGAGGCAATTATGACGAAAACCTGGTCTATATAAATGGAATTGAAGTCTATAGACCTTTCCTAGTGCGCTCAGGTCAGCAAGAAGGATTAAGCTTTGTGAATAGCGATATGGTTCAAAATCTGGAATTCTCTGCCGGTGGTTTCCAGGCTCAGTATGGAGATAGGCTCTCATCTGTACTGGATATAACTTATAAAAACCCGTCAGAATTTGGGTTGAATATAGATGCAAGCTTTTTAGGCGCAGGCCTTACTCTTGAAACAAACTCAAAAAATAAAAAATTTACCAGTGTATCTGGCTTGCGCTACAGAGACAACAGTCTGCTTGTAAATAGCCAGCAGACCAATACAAATTTCACGCCTGCTTTTGCTGATTTGCAGACTTATCTTACTTATCATTTCTCAGGTAAATTTAGCCTTAATTTTTTGGGAAACCTTTCCTTTAATAACTATAAGAATGTGCCACTTTCAAGGCAGACCAACTTTGGAACTATTAGTGATCCTAAGGCCCTTGTCGTGTATTATCAAGGTGAAGAAAATAATAATTATCAAACAAGTCTTGGGGCACTGAAAGCAGATTATTATCCAAATGACAACGTTTCTCTAAGTTTTATAACATCTGTATACCATACAACCGAAGAGGAGTATTCAGATGTCATTTCACAATATGAATTGGGTGAGATAGATACTGATCTAGGCAGCAATAATCTGGGTGATGTAACCTCAACACGAGGATTAGGCACTCAATTTAACAGAGCCAGAAATGATCTTGATGCTCTTATTGTAAATGTGGCGCACAGAGGCGAGTTCAGTAAAAATGAAGTATCCCTGGAATGGGGAATTAAATATACTCATGAGGACTTTCGAGATCAAATTCGTGAATCTGAATTTTTAGACTCATTAGGCTATTCCGTGAGGCCGCCAAACAATGAGTTTATAAACAACCAACCGCAGGAACCTTTTATAGCCCCGATAGTTCCCTATACATCTATTTCTGCCTTGAATTTTGTAAAAACTAATCGCTTATCAGGGTTTTTTCAATATAGCAAAAGAACTCTTTGGAGTACCAATAACATTTATTATAACATAGGTTTCAGGACGCATTACTGGACACTTAGCGGGGAAGGATTTCCAAGTAATTCTCAGATTATTTTCAGCCCAAGAGGACAGTTTGCAATTAAACCCTCATGGAAAGTCGACATGTTATTTAGAATTGCCGCAGGAGTTTATCAGCAACCGCCCTTTTATCGAGAATTAAGAGATCAGACAGGTACTATTCAACCCGGAGTAAAAGCTCAGAAATCCACACATTTTGTACTTGGCAATGAATATAGTTTTGAACTTTGGAACAGACCTTTTAAGCTGGTAAGTGAGGCTTACTATAAGAATTTGACCAATGTAAACCCGTATACTCTAGAAGATGTAAGGATTCGTTACGCCGCTGCAAATAATGCAACGGCATATGCTTATGGATTTGATATGAGAATGAATGGTGCATTTGTACCGGGAACAGAATCCTGGGTAAGTTTGGGTTTCCTTAAAACTGAGGAAAATATAGATAACAGAGGTTATATTTCAAGGCCAACAGATCAAAGGTTTCAATTAGGCATATTGTGGCAGGATTACATCCCTACAATCCCCAGTTTAAGGATGTACATGAACCTGGTATACAATACGGGCGTGCCCGGAGGTTCCCCAAGTTATGCCGATCCTTATAATTTTCAGAATAGATTAAGAGATTATAAGCGTGCAGATCTCGGTATTTCCTATATTTTTGTAGGATTAAATAAACAATACCCGGAAAATCATTGGTTATACCGCTTTGAAGAATTAAATGTTGGTTTTGAGATATACAACTTATTCAACAATCAAAATTCTATAACTAATACATGGGTAAGAGATGTGGACACAAAACTGGAGTTTGCGGTTCCCAATTATATGACATCCCGTGTGTTCAACCTGAAATTAAGTATGCGTTTTTAGATTATTTCGAATGAAAAAATTATTTTTTATAACCCTTCTTGCCTGCGGCACAGTAATCAATGCCCAAAAAAATGTATTTGAAAGCAGTAAATTCGATGTCTTAAGTGAGGGTCATCAACAGTTAGCTATTATTCCGTTTTTTACTCATCTTGAATTGGAAGAAAAAATTTCCAAAGAAGAATCAAAAAAGTTAGAAGAGAAAGAAGGTTATGCCGTGCAGGATGCCCTGGAGACCTATTTTGGGCTCGGAAAGAAAAAGAAGAAATTCACGGTCGATTTTCAAAATACTAAAAATACAAATGCTTTACTCGCACAAAAAAACATCACTTACGATAATATAGATACTTATACCATTAAAGAACTTAGTGAAATTCTGGAAGTAGATGCCATAATCAGTGGGAATTTGGATATTAATATCTTGCTTTCAAAAGGAATACCGAAAGAGTTTAGCTTTATGGACTATATACTTGGCGATGCCAATTATGGCAGAATTGGAATTAAAATAAGTGATGGTAAAACAGGAAAATTATTATGGAAATATGAGAATGAAATCACTAAGAAATCGGGAAGAAATACAAATGACCTGATTGATAAAATGATGAAAAAATTGGTTCGCAAATTTCCCTACGACAAGGAAAGGTCAAAATTGAAAAAGAATCTTAAGACTGACTAAACTCCTTCAAAACCTCAATTACGTAATCTACCTCTTCTTTGGTGTTATATTTCGAAAATGAAAATCGCACAGAAGGCTTTTGTAGATCTTCCTCAGACAAAATTTCTGCTAGAACATGAGAACCACCATCGGCTCCGGACTGACAGGCACTTCCCTCAGAACAAGCAATTCCTTTAAGATCCAAATGAAATAAAAGCATTTGTGATTTCTCTTCATTAAAAGGCAGGCAAACACTAACTATAGTATAAGTGCTTCTATCCAAATGCCCGGAATAGCCATTAAACTTAACTTCAGGGATAGCTACTTTTATTTTATTGATAAAATACTCTTTTAATCCTGATATGTATTCTTTCTCTTCTTCCAGGTTGTCGTATGCCGCAACGAAGGCCTCCCTTAGACCAACAATATTGTGAAATGCTTCTGTGCCGGCCCTGTAACCGCGTTCTTGTGAACCGCCAATTATTAAAGGTTCCAAATTGGTGTTTTTCCTTATAAAGGCAAAGCCAACGCCTTTGGGTCCATGAAATTTATGAGCTGCGGCAACAATGAAATCAATTGGCGTGGCTTGCAAATCCCATTGAAAATGACCTATAGATTGTACAGTATCCGAATGGAGAAGTGCACCTTTAGACTTGCATAATTTTGCTATCTCATGAATATCCAAAATATTCCCAATCTCATTGTTTACGTGCATTAAACTCACTAATTTTTTAGAATCATCAGCTTCCAATAACTGTTCCAAATGCACAAGATCAATGTTGCCAAAGCTATCAAGATCCACGTATTGAACTTGTATACCAAACTCTTTCACCAGGGCATCGGCGGTATGTAAAACCGCATGATGTTCAATTTTTGAAGTTATAATTGTATGCACCCCAAGGTCCCTGACGGCACTTCTAAGGATCATATTGTCTGCTTCTGTACCTCCAGACGTAAATATTATTTCCGAAGGGTGGGCGTTTAAATATTTCGCAATTGTTTTGCGCGCTTGCTCAATTTCTGTTTTAGCGCTTCTTCCAAATCCATGGGTAGAAGATGGATTACCATAGCAGCTGGCCAGGGCATCCTGCATTTTTCCAATTACTTCTTCCCTAACCCGGGTTGTAGCGGCGTTATCAAAATAGATCTTTTGCATCTAAAAGCTTTGCATTGTGAGACACGGCCAAAAATAATCGAAATAAACTTAAACTCTTCATAAATTGAGTACAATACACTAGGATAATAGCCTTAAATTCATTTACATTTGAGTTATGAATCGAGTATTATTAGTTTTTATTTTGTGTTTGTTTAACTCATGTGATGACGGTGATCTTGTAATTGAAACCATAGATTTTAACGATACTAGTATCTCTTTCTGTCAATCCACCACTACGATCAACAGTACATTATTCTTTAAAATAAAAACAACAGAAGCTTTAGTTCTTGAATTGCAAAGTGGCCTTTTAAAGAATGAAGTTTCTGCAGATACTATTGTCAGCGCGGTTCCAGGACAATCTCAACTTATATACCGGACTTTCTCCGACAACGTTTCAAGCAATTATTTTTGCGATGCTGTACCTCCTGTCATACCTACTGTTACTGATGAGTTCGAAGCAGAAAGTGGAGAAGTTTTAATTACTACAATGCAAAGCGAAAACGATTCTACTATTTTTGAACATAAAATTGAATTAAGCGGTATTTCTTTTGTTAATTCTTTGGGCCAGAGGATAACAGATCTGAGAATAAATGATTTCGGTACAATTACTACTACCGAGTAGGTAATTCATGGATTCTGATAAATATATACTTCGGTAGCCCCTAACCCATATTTTTGATAATCCGCATCATAGTATTTTACATTTTCGTACCGTTTAAATAAATAATTCAATTCTTCTTTTAGTACGCCGGCACCCACACCATGAATAAAGACTACTTTTTGTATTCTTTTACTTAGAGCAAATTCAAGCTGGCGCTTAGCAGTTTCGAGCTGTATATTGAGTATATCATAATTGCTCATCCCTTTTGAAGAGGGTACAAGTTGATGTATATGGAGATCTACTTCCATTTTGGCCACATTTCGTTCTTTAGGCCGAACTTTAGTGGTTTTTCGTTTACCGGCCTGTTCCTTATCTGCCTTCACCCGGGCAGCTTCAAAATTGCTTACTTTTATAGGGTTAAGCCCTTCTGTATGCATTAATTCCGATGCCTCAAAATCCATATCGAAACCTTCATTAGTTCGTATCGTTATAAAATTGTTGGAAACGGCTATAACTATCCCATTAATGTTATCGTCAATAACCTCAACCCTCTCCCCTTGTTCAAATTTTTTCATAATCACTGGTTATTATTCACTTTTCTGTATTAGTCCAATTTTTCGAAGTTTTATAAATTCCGAACATCAGCAAAATTATTCCCACACACATGGCGTACTCTTGCTTAGCCCATTGGTCCCTTGTTGCCATTATAATTGCACCGGCCGTAATCAGTAAAAAATAAATGATTCGATTTGTTTTCATTCCTCAAAAATAATAGTATTTTTCAGTTGATTAATCGGCCAGAATGAAAATCGCTTTATCCATATTGCTTTTTATAGGTGAAGACTATTTGCTGCCATGTCTCAACAAGCAGCTTTTAGGTATTGAATGTACCGGATGCGGTATTCAAAGAGCGGCTGTTTTACTATTTCATGGGGAATTTATAGAGGCTTTCAGAATGTACCCTGCAATCTACCCTCTAATATTATTGACGGGTTTTTTGTTGTTGGATAATTTTATGAAGATAAAATATGCAAATAAAATCAGTATATTCCTGATTATAACGAGTGTAGCGACAATATTGATCAACTATATTTTAAAATTTTTTTAACCAAACCATTACTTCATGGAACAACAAAAACTACCTAATGTAACTATAGCTATTGTACTGGCAATTCTTTCCTATCTATGTTGCTGTTTTGGTGGCCTGCCAGCAGCTATTTTAGCCGGTATTGCCTTTTTCCTGGTATATAAGGATGAAAACAAATACAAGGAGAATCCTGAACTCTATTCCAACTATAGTCAGCTTAAAACCGCAAAAATTTTAGCTATCATTGGAATAGTCCTGGGCGTTTTATGGTGTATCTGGGTCATATATTCCATTTCTGCTATTGGTGGCTGGGATGCCTACATGGAACAAGTGAATGAAATGAGAGAACAATGGGAGCAATAAATATCCCTGAAAAACATATAAAATGAATCAACAGCCTTTACCCGGTGCAAGTAATGCTTTGACAATGGGCATTATATCTATCATAGGAGCCATTACATGTTGCGGCCCTTTTGCGATCATATTTAGTATTATTGGTTTAAGCAGTGCTAAAAAGGCAGAGGGACTTTATCAGAATCATCCCGAAAATTATTCGGGATATGAAAGTGTAAGGACTGGCCGCATTTTATCTTATGTTGGAATGGCCCTAGCTTTGATATATCTGGTTTTCGGGATCCTGTATTTTGGAGTTATAGCTGCTTTTATTACGAGTGGAAATTTCTAAGAGGACATTAAAACTAATTAAATTACCGAAGATAAAATATAAAAAACCCTCATAATGAGGGTTTTTTTCTTGTATTTAAGTTTATGCTTGTTAATTAGCTATCTCACTCATAAATTTCAGCCGGTATAGTCGTAATTCTTCATCTTCATATTCACCATCAAACTCTTTTTGCGCCTCTTTTATATTGTCGGATTCAGCTTCTAAAAAATAATCATGAATTTCTTCCTGTTGATCCTCATCAAGGATTTCGTCTATCCAATATCCTATATTCAGTTTGGTGCCGCTAAAAACTATTTGTTCCATTTCCTTTACCAATTCTTCCAATTCAAGGCCTTTTGCAGAGGCAATATCATTCAATGGCAACTTTCTATCAACATTCTGAATAATATATAGCTTAAGTGCAGAATTAGCGCCTGTACTCTTTACTACGAGGTCATCCGGACGAATTATTTCATTCTCCTCAACATAATTGTTAATTAAGGATAAGAATGGCTTTCCATACTTCTTGGCCTTACCCTCACCTACCCCATGTATATTTACCAATTCTTCCATGGAAATAGGATATTTAAGAGCCATATCATCAAGGGAAGGGTCCTGAAAGATCACAAAAGGAGGAACATCTAACTTTTTAGCTTCACTCTTTCTAAGATCTTTGAGTAAACGCAATAATTTTTCATCAGCAGCACCTCCCGCACTTTTTGCTGCAGTAACTATGGCCTGGTCATTTTCTTCATTATAAACATGATCCTTGGTCATCATAAAGGACACAGGATTTTCAAGAAATGAAGCCCCGGCACTGGTAACATGCAATATGCCGTATTGTTCAATTTCTTTTTTTAGCAACCCTGCAACCAATACCTGCCTAATTAAGGCCATCCAATAACTTTTATCTTTGTCGGATCCTATTCCAAAAAATGGTTTTTCATCGGTTTTGTGAGAAGCAATAAGTGCATTCTTAGACCCCATGAGTGCAAATACAATTTCTTTTGCCCGGAACTTTTCTTTGGTGCCCTGAATTACCTTAATTAGCTTAACAACATTTTCTTTGGCTTCTTCCTTTTTCTTCGGATTTCGGGCGTTATCATCCATATCTGCCCCTTCACCGTTAACCTCATCAAATTCTTCGCCGAAATAATGAAGAATGAATTTTCTCCGAGACATGGATGTTTCAGCATAGGCAACAATTTCCTGAAGCAGGGCATTTCCAATTTCCTGTTCTGCTACCGGCTTACCAGACATGAATTTCTCTAACTTTTCAACATCTTTATACGAATAAAATGCAAGACAGTGACCTTCGCCCCCATCCCTGCCTGCTCGGCCCGTTTCCTGATAATAGCTTTCAATACTTTTGGGAATGTCATGATGGATAACATATCGCACATCCGGTTTATCTATCCCCATTCCAAAAGCTATAGTTGCTATGACTACATCTACTTCTTCCATAAGGAACATGTCCTGATACCTAGAGCGCGTCTTAGCATCAAATCCGGCATGATAAGGCACAGCACTAATACCATTAACCTGCAATACCTGGGCTAGTTCTTCAACTCTCTTCCTGCTTAAACAGTAAATAATTCCCGATTTACCGACATTTTTCTTTACAAACCGAATAATATCAGCATCCACATTTTTGGTCTTAGGCCTAATCTCATAGAATAAATTGGGCCGATTAAAAGATGCTTTAAAAACCTTTGCATCCGTAATCATGAGATTCTTAATAATGTCCTCCTGTACTTTTGGAGTTGCTGTAGCGGTTAAACCAATTATGGGGATGTTATCTCCCAGCCTGTTTATGATAGCCCTAAGATTTCTATATTCCGGCCTGAAATCGTGCCCCCATTCAGAAATACAATGGGCCTCATCTACAGCCACAAAGGAAAGCTGTACAGATTGTAAAAATTCCACATACTCCTCTTTTGTAAGGGATTCGGGCGCTACATAGAGTAATTTAGTTATGCCATCTAAAATATCCTGTTTTACTTCCTTTACCTGGGTTTTGGTTAATGAAGAATTTAATACATGGGCAATTCCCGGATGTGCAGAAACACCTCTTATGGCATCAACCTGATTTTTCATAAGGGCGATTAATGGCGATACAACTATAGCAGTTCCATCTTTTATAAGAGCAGGCAGCTGATAACAAAGTGATTTGCCACCTCCGGTGGGCATAATTACAAAGGTGTTTTTATTTTGTATGATGTTTGTTATAACATCTTCCTGAAGTCCTTTAAATTTGGAAAAACCAAAATACTTTTTTAGCGCAGCATGTAGTTCAATTTCATTCAAAATCATTGCAAATTTAGTATGTAGAGTCTCGCATTATATTGATATTCGTAATCAAAATGAAGATAAGTCTTCTTATTATTAGGTGGGTAATATGTTAAATGATATTGTTCGTAGATTAGAATCTTCTATAAAATAAGTTTATGTAATTTTGTTTTCTTAAATATAATACATTCTTTTAAAATCTGTTTACTTATTAAGTTAATTTCTAAAGCTGTAAACATATAATTTCAAAACTATATTGAGCAATCACAAAGCTATATTAGCCACGGCCAAAAAAACCATAACAACTGAAAGTGAAGCCATTGCCCATTTGGCTACACTTTTAGACGATGAATTTGCAAGTGCTGTAAACTGCATTTACGAATCATTGGGGCGCGTTGTAATTACGGGAATTGGTAAAAGTGCTATAATAGCCTCAAAAATAGTAGCTACCTTAAATTCTACAGGTACACCTGCAATATTTATGCATGCAGCTGATGCCATTCATGGTGATCTGGGTACAATCCAGAAAGATGATGTGGTTATTTGTATTTCCAAAAGCGGGAATACCCCGGAAATTAAAATGCTTGTGCCGTTAATTAAACTCGGAAATAATAAGTTAATTGGAATGTGTGGTAATTCGGATTCATTCCTTGCTGAAAATGCAGATTTTATATTGAACACTTTTGTGCAGAAAGAAGCTTGTCCAAATAATCTTGCACCAACCACAAGCACTACTGCACAACTTGTATTGGGTGATGCTTTAGCTATTTGTCTTTTGGAATTAAGAGGATTCAGCAGTCAGGATTTTGCTAAATATCATCCCGGGGGTACTTTAGGTAAAAAACTATATCTCAGAGTTTCGGATATTTCAAAAAATAATTTAAAACCCCAGGTTGGTGTCGATGCTGATGTAAAAGAGGTTATCATCGAAATTTCAGAAAAAATGTTGGGCGTTACAGCCGTAATGAAGAATGACAAGCTTGTTGGAATTGTTACAGATGGTGATATTAGACGAATGCTTAAAAAATATGAAAACATAAATGGCCTTAAGGCTAAAGACATAATGACAACTAATCCTAAAACCATTGGAGCAGACGTTCTCGCCATAAAAGCGTTGAAAGAGATGCGGGCTAACAGCGTATCACAATTACTGGCTGTAGATGGAAAGGAATATGTTGGCGTTGTTCATTTACACAATCTAATTAATGAAGGAATACTTTAATGGCGAAAACAGCTAGCGACCCTAATGAAATGTCCTTTTTGGACCATCTGGAAGAACTGCGGTGGCATCTTATTCGTTCAACCATTGCAGTAGTTCTGATTGGCATTGTGGCTTTTTTAGTGAAAGACTTTATTTTTGATACCATAATTTTCGGACCAAAGAAAATGGATTTTCCAACCTATCGCTTTTTTTGCCATATCGCCACATCGTTGGGTTTTGATTCGGCATTCTGTGCGGATAAACTTCCCTTTACAATTCAAAGTAGAACGATGGGCGGACAATTTTCCGCACATATAATGACATCTATCTGGGCCGGATTTATAATTGGCTTCCCATATGTGCTTTGGGAAATATGGAAATTCATAAGTCCGGGGCTTAAGGAAAATGAACGAAGTAATTCCCGCGGTTTTATCCTTATAGCCTCACTACTTTTCTTTATGGGTGTGCTTTTTGGTTATTACGTAGTCGCACCCTTATCGATTAACTTCTTGGGTACTTATCAGGTAAGCAAAGAGGTGTTGAATGAATTCGATATAGGTTCATATATTTCAACGGTTCGCACCTCGGTCATCGCCTGCGGTATTTTATTCGAATTACCTATTATCATTTTCTTCTTGACTAAGGTTGGTTTGATTACTCCGGAGATTATGAAGAAGTATCGAAAGATCGCATTGGTTATCGTTTTAATACTATCAGCGATTATCACCCCTCCTGATGTCACCAGTCAGATCATTGTAGCCGTTCCCGTCTTAATTCTATACCAGATCAGCATCTATATTTCAAAAGTTGTATTAAAAAGAGAAGCCAAAAAAGTAACTAAAAATGTCAAATCCCGTTGAGGAGTTTAACGCCTACCGTTCTAAAATGAATGGGAAATTGTTAGCCGATAATAACAAAATAATAAAGAGAATCTTCAATCTTGATACTAATGCTTATAGTGAGGGTGCACTGGACGTAAAAACCAAAGAATTATTGGGCCTTGTGGCGTCTGCAGTTTTACGCTGCGATGATTGTATAAAGTACCATTTGCAAAGCAGCTATAATTGTGGAGCAACTAAAGAAGAGGTTATGGAAAGCCTGAGTATTGCTACCTTAGTTGGAGGCACAATTGTTATTCCTCATTTGCGAAGAGCTTATGAGTTTTGGGAACAACTTGAGCTACAGGAAGGTTAAAAAAAGTATAATTCGCTACAGCTGAAGGTTATATGACTTAGATTTGAATGATAATTCTTCTGAATGAAATTAAGAGCAGATAACATAATGAAGGCCTACAGGGGGCGCAAGGTGGTAAAGGGTATTTCACTGGAGGTAGACCAGGGAGAGATAGTTGGACTGCTGGGCCCTAACGGAGCCGGAAAGACTACTTGCTTCTACATGATTGTAGGACTTATAAAACCCAATGGAGGACAGATCTTCCTGGATGATACGGAGATCACAAAATTTCCAATGTACAAAAGGGCTCAAAATGGTATTGGTTACCTTGCTCAGGAGGCTTCCGTATTTAGAAAATTAAGTATTGAAGATAATATCTTAAGTGTTTTACAACTAACTAAACTTAGTAAAAAAGAACAACACTTAAAAATGGAGTCACTAATCGAAGAGTTCGGACTTGGACATATTAGAAAGAACAGGGGTGATTTATTATCAGGGGGAGAACGCCGAAGAACAGAAATAGCAAGAGCCCTGGCCACAGACCCCAAGTTTATACTTCTGGATGAACCGTTTGCCGGCGTTGATCCGGTTGCAGTTGAAGATATTCAGCGAATTGTAGCACAACTGAAAAATAAGAACATAGGTATCCTGATCACAGATCATAATGTGCAGGAGACCCTTGCAATCACAGAGCGATCCTACCTCATGTTTGAAGGAGGAATACTAAAATCTGGTATTCCCGAAGTCCTTGCAGAAGACGAAATGGTTCGTAAAGTTTATCTAGGACAGAACTTTGAATTGCGCAAAAAGAAACTTGACTTTTAAATTTAACCTCAAGATAATTTAAGATAGTCCTTTACCAATATTGCCTAATATATTAATGGTTTACGTAATTTAGATGTCTTGTTAAAAATTGCACACTGTTATGAAAAATTTAATCCTTAACTGCCTGATCATTATAATTGTTTCGACACAAATGATAAATATCAGCTGTTCATCGGATGATAATGGTATTGAGGTAGCAGAAGTTTCATCTGAGAGGACCATTGATACCAAACTTGTAGGTACCTGGAATGGAACTCTTGAGGGATCATTTGGGACTGCAATTTTCGTTTTTACATTACAAATGAACGGGGAAATAATCGCTGAAACTGACTCCCAGGATTTATGTACCTTTCAGGGAGCCTGGTGGGTCTCAAATAAAAAATTTACCGCAAGTGGTGAAGATGAATGCGGTGGCACTGCTATAGAACTACTTGGTAATAATGCCTCGAGTACTGAAATTTCAGGAAATTGGACTGCAAGTAACGGAAATGGCGGTACTTTTTCTATGACAAAGCAATAAGAATTATGTTCAAATCTCCAGCCCTAATCCCCCCAATTTGTAAACTCTATAATTTATTTAGCGCCAAGCTTGTATACTATGGAGCTAACAACATAAAAAAATACTATGGCTGGTACTGCTAAAAATTTTGTCGTTAGCAACAAGACCAAACTTACAATTACGAAAATATAGCGCAAGGCATTATCCTTAAAACTCCAGTTTTTAAATTTTAAGGTAAATAATTCTATTCTCGAATTTAACAGATAAGAACTCAGAATCGTGATAATAATCAGAAACCATGGATTTAAAATTATCTGACTTAAAAAATCATTACCCTGGTCTAAAAGTATCAATGGAAGGGATAGTATAAATAATGCATTTGCCGGAGTAGGAAGGCCAATAAAGGTAGTAACCTGATTTTCATCTATATTGAATTTCGCCAATCTATAGGCTGAAGCCAAAGTAATCAAAAAGCCAAAAAAAGGAAGAAACGATATTTTTATTCCGGTCCAGGTCAAAGCATTCGAATTATCGGAGAATTCCAGATTCCAACCCCCCGTTTGAGACATAGCCAGCAGTTGAAACATTACGATACCAGGTACAAGACCACTTGTGATAACATCGGCTAGTGAATCGAGCTGAATTCCTAATTCACTCTGGGAGTCAAGCAATCTTGCGGCCAAACCGTCAAGGAAATCAAAAATAATCCCCAGAAAAACAAAAATTGCGGCCAGTTCCAACTTATTTAAAACGGCAAATACTGTCGCAATACATCCACATAAAATATTAAGCATGGTAATAAACTGTGGAATATGTTTCTTCATGGTTTGCGGTTTCAGTAAAAATAAGATAATTTTTATTCTAACTCTTTCTTAACATATTTTATTCGGATATTTGCCATTAATAGTTATTCCACAAGTGATCAGAGCACTAAGAATCTCATTTAAAAAACTTTGTTTCATTAACTCATTATGGATTGCCTTAGTGGGTTTTTCCCTTCAGGCTCAGCTGTCTGATGATGCCCAGATCAGTATCATCACATGTGACGCCGGTCAGGAACTTTATTCAAGCTTTGGACATAGTGCCTTTAGGGTTCAGGACTCTGCAAATGGAATAAATTGGGTATATAATTACGGGACTTTTGATTTTAATACCCCTAATTTCTATTATAAATTCGCCAAAGGGAAATTGCTTTATTCTTTGCGTGTTTCAACCTTTTCAGATTTCTTATTTACCTATGAATTGGAGAACCGATGGGTAAAAGAACAAATATTAAAACTTAACGCGAAGGAACGAAACGACTTATTCAGATTTTTAGAAAACAATCGAAAGCCCGAAAACAGGGATTATAAATACGACTTCTTATTTGATAACTGTGCCACTAAATTACCGCAAATATTAAAGAAGGTTCTTGGAGACAACCTTGAATATCATGGAGAACATCTTAAAAACCAATTGACTTTCAGAGATCTGATACATCAAAATCTGCTCACTAATTCATGGTCCAGTTTTGGCATAGACCTTGCCCTTGGGTCTGTGATAGACAGAGAAGCAGCATCGGAAGAGTATATGTTCCTGCCTAAATATGTAATGCTGCAAATGCAAAATACAACACTGGCTGCGAATCCTTTAATCCTAAGGGAACGTTCAGTTCTTGACTATAGCGATAAAAGATTTAACTATAATTTTGGGTTAACACCGCTTTTTTGGTTACTCCTTCTTTTACTTTTTACCCTATCAATATCATATATAGACCTAAGAAATGGTACACGAAGCAGGTGGCTCGACTTTTTTTTATTTCTGATTACCGGGTCGGCCGGCTTACTCATATTCTTCTTATGGTTCCTTACTGATCATTCTTCAACCGCAAATAATTTTAATATCCTTTGGGCATTCCCATTCAATATTGCCGCCTGTTATTTTCTGCTTAGAAAAGACCGGATACCAAAATGGATGGGTAAATATATCCTTGGACTGCTGGTTTTAATGACTATTACGTTAATCCTATGGATTTTTCAAATTCAACAGTTTTCACCTTTAATATCTGTTGTATTTGCCACACTCGGATTTAGGTACGCCCTGCTATACCGTTATTTCACAAATTCTAAACCAAGCCTTTAATGAATTTGGTTTCTGTAGAAAATATAGCCAAATCATATGGAGAATTAGCCCTCTTTGAAGACCTCTCTTTTGGAATAAATAAGAATCAGAAAATTGCATTGGTCGCACGTAATGGGGAAGGTAAAACTTCAATCTTAAATATCCTGGCCGGGAAAGATGTGCCGAATAGCGGGGAAGTAAACTACCGCAAAGGAATTCGAATTTCTTACCTGGAACAAGAGCCCAGTCTTAATCCAAACCTAACAGTTGAGCAGACCGTTTTAGAATCTGAAAATGAGATTCTAAAAATAATTGCTGCCTATGAAGCCGCTCTGGAACATCCCGAAAACGAAAAAGCTTACCAGAAGGCATTCGAATCTATGGACAGAAATAATGCCTGGGATTTTGAAACCCAATACCAGCAAATTCTTTCTAAATTAAAACTGGACAATCTCAAAACCAAAGTGAGTAGTTTGTCTGGTGGACAAAAAAAGAGACTGGCATTGGCAAATGCCCTTTTGAATGAACCAGATCTGTTAATCCTCGATGAGCCTACAAATCATTTGGATCTGGAAATGATAGAATGGCTCGAAGATTACTTCAGCAGAAAAAAGATAACTCTATTTATGGTTACCCACGACAGGTACTTTTTGGAAAGGGTTTGTAATGAAATTCTTGAATTGGATAATGGGCAACTTTATTCGTACAAGGGTAATTACGCTTACTACCTGGAGAAAAAAGAAGCCAGATTGGAACTTGAAGCGGTAGAACTGCATAAATCCAAATTGCTCTTTAAAAAAGAACTGGAATGGATGCGAAGACAGCCAAAAGCAAGAACCACAAAATCCAAATCTCGCATTGATGATTTCCATAGCATCAAAGAAAAGGTGCATCAACGCAGAGAGACCCATGAAATTCAGCTGGAGATAAATATGGAGCGTATGGGCAGTAAAATTTTGGAAATACACAAAGTCTCCAAAAGTTATCCGGGAATTACCTTGCTGGATAAATTTGATTATAATTTTTTAAGAGGAGAACGAATCGGAATTATTGGAAAAAACGGTACGGGTAAATCTACTTTTCTGAATATCGTAACGGGCACGGAAAAGCCGGATAGCGGAAAGATTGTAATCGGTGAGACTATCAAATTTGGATATTACACTCAAAATGGGATTACGATAAAAAAAGGTCAGAAAGTGATTGATGTCATAAGGGAATTTGGTGATTACATCCCTTTAAAAAAAGGAAGACAACTCTCGGCTCAGCAGCTTCTGGAACGGTTCTTATTTGACAGGAAGAAACAGTATGATTTTGTGGAAAAGCTTAGTGGCGGAGAACGAAAAAGACTTTATTTATGTACTGTCCTTATCCAGAATCCTAATTTCCTTATCCTTGACGAGCCTACCAATGATCTGGATATTATTACCTTAAATATCCTCGAAAGTTTTTTATTGGATTTTCCCGGATGCCTGCTGGTGGTATCTCATGATCGCTATTTCATGGATAAGGTAGTAGATCATTTATTTATTTTTAAGGGGGATGGAATTGTTGAAGATTTCCCCGGTAATTATTCAGATTACAGGGCTTATGAAGACAGTGCGGTATTAGAACAACGGGCTAATAAAGGGAATAGCATTCAAAATAAAGCGACTAAAAGTTCCTGGCGGTCCGATAACAAAAAACTGTCTTTTGAAGAACAAAAAGAGTACAACAAGTTAGAAAAATCCATTCAGAACTTAGAAAAACAAAAAGAGGAGCTTCAAAATCAATTTGCTGATACTTCCATGTCTGGAGAAGAAATAGATGTTTTATCTATAAAATTAAAAGATATTATAGAAAAACTAGAGGATAAAACGGAGCGGTGGTTTGAGCTTTCGATGCTATTGGAAGACTAATGTACTAGTGCAATATTCCTATTTATTTAAATTAAGAATTTTCTTCAATGTCAAATACCCTGCAATATCTGAAATTTTGGTTTGAGGCAACCAACGAGCATGGAATTCATTCCCCGTTTATATATCGCTTTGTGACAAAGGGTCTTTATAGTAAACATAAATACAGTAAATCAAAATCACTGAATATTTTTTTTAAGTGCATAAAATACTTCAAACCAATAAGTGTAGGTTTTGATCAAGAAAATGAGTTATTAAGAAACAAAACAAGGGATCAATTCCCATCACTTTCTTTCAAAGAACCATTTGATATGATGTATTATGAGAGCGTGGTTGCAGATTCTCAAATTAAAGCTATGAAAGACTACGCCAAACAGCAGCCCAATGGAATAATTTACCTTAACAGTATTAAGAAAAATAAAGTTTCAACAGAATTTTGGAATAAATTACTACTAGAAGATTTTGTAAAAGTCAGTATAGACATGTATTTTGGTGGCCTTATTTTTTTTCATAAAACACAGGCTAAAGAACATTTTAAAATTCGAATCTAAACGCTTAACTTTAAGATAGACAATTTACACGCAATGAATGACAATATTTATTACATTTTAGCCGGGGTTGCCGTGGTGTATATTATCTTCTCTATTTTTAGCAAAAAGAGCACAAAGAGAAGAAAATCAAGGAAATTTATGGAAGGTTATGAACGAAAGGATAAAAAGAAATAATAGATCCCATGAGTTAATCCTCTATCACTAAGGAAGAGGTCTATATAAAGCCAATTCCCTACCTTGCGACTCAAAAGTTCCAAAAATAGCCTATGAAAATATATACAAAAACCGGGGACAAAGGTTCAACCTCACTTTTTGGGGGTACAAGAGTAACTAAACATCACATTCGCATTAATGCCTATGGTACTGTAGATGAACTAAATTCATGGCTGGGGCTCCTTAGAGATCAGAAAATAGATACACATTCCAGAGAAATGCTTATCACTACCCAGGATAAATTGTTTACCGTAGGTGCTATTTTGGCAACCGATCCGGAAAAAGCGCAATTAAAAAGCGGGAAGGAGCGCCTCAATATCCCTTTGCTAAGCATAACAGATGTTGAGCATCTGGAAAATGAAATAGATATGATGAATGAAACCTTGCCGCCGATGACCCACTTTATACTACCGGGTGGTCATACAAATGTGTCATACTGTCATATTGCACGTACTATTTGCAGAAGAGCTGAGCGAATGGTATCACTACTACATGAAAATGAGCCAGTTGATAGTATGGTACTCATTTACCTCAATCGCCTTTCTGACTATTTATTTGTATTGGCACGGAAGTTGTCATTTGACTTAAAGGCGGATGAAATTAAGTGGATTCCTGAGAAAAAAGGCTAATAATTACACTTTTTCTTCGTTATGAAATTATCAAAACCCTAAATTGTTGATAAAATAAGTGATTTTACTCAGATTATTCTTGGCATTCTGGGTTTAAAATTTATTTTTGCAAAAATTTTAAAATTAGACTTAGCCATGTATTGGACATTAGAACTAGCATCTTATTTAAGTGATGCACCCTGGCCTGCCACTAAAGACGAATTAATAGATTATGCTATCAGAACTGGTGCTCCTTTAGAAGTAGTAGAAAATTTACAATCTATGGAGGAAGAAGGTGGTGAGATCTACGAATCAATAGAAGAAATATGGCCGGATTACCCCACAGAAGAAGATTACCTCTGGAATGAGGATGAATATTAAAGAAGTTATCTAAAACCTATAAAAAGTCTCATTTGAGGCTTTTTTTTTATGTAATTTTGACAGGCTTAACGTAGTTTAAGGAGAAATATAAAATCTGGAATACCTTTTGCTTTAAAAAGGATATTACAATTCTATAGCATATTGCTCATTTTGAGACTTAGTTTATTGCAATTTAAGTTGTGAAGAGCATGCTATCAAAACATATGTAATTTATGAGTATTTTAAATTCAGTTATCAAGGCATTTGTAGGTGACAAGGCTAAGAAGGATGTTAAGGAACTACAACCGCTTTTAAAGGAGATCAATTCCTATGAGGCAGCGATAGAAGGCCTGGACCATAATGCACTGAGGGAAAAAACAAAAGAATTCAAGCTTACAATAAAAAAGGCATCTGAAGAACTTCAGAAACAGATTGATGTCCTGAAAGAAGAAGTAAAAGCCTCTCCGGATATTGATAGAAATGAGGAAATATATTCGGAAATTGATAAACTTGAAGAAGAGGTCTATAAGATTACGGAGAACACCTTAAATGAAATTCTTCCTGAAGCTTTTGCCGTAGTTAAAGAAACCGCGAAGCGATTTGTGAATAATAAGACCATTACGGTTGAGGCCACAGAATTTGACAGATTGTTATCTGGCTCCAAAGAATACGTAAGTCTTGATGGTGATAATGCGGTTTGGCAAAACTCATGGGATGCCGCAGGGAAGGAAGTTACCTGGGATATGGTTCACTATGATGTACAGTTAATTGGTGGTATTGCTTTGCATCGGGGAAAAATTGCAGAAATGCATACTGGTGAAGGTAAAACACTTGTTGCCACACTTCCAATGTACCTGAATGCTCTGGCAGGAAAAGGAGCCCATTTGGTTACAGTAAATGATTATCTGGCTAAAAGAGATAGTGCCTGGATGGCACCAATATTTGAATTTCATGGACTTTCAGTTGATTGTATAGACAAACATCAACCTAATTCCGAAGGGAGAAGAGCAGCATACAATGCGGATATTACCTATGGAACAAATAACGAATTTGGATTCGATTACCTTAGGGACAATATGGCTCATACCCCTGGTGACCTGGTCCAACGCCCGCATCATTATGCCATTGTGGATGAGGTAGATTCCGTACTTGTAGATGATGCCCGTACACCGTTGATCATTTCCGGGCCAGTACCGGAAGGAGATCGTCACGAATTTAATGAATTGAAACCCAAGGTATCAGATATCGTTCAAAAACAACGTCAGTATCTTACAGGAGTGCTGGCAGAGGCCAAAAAAGAGATTGCCGCCGGGAATACAAAGGAAGGTGGTTTTCTATTGCTTAGGGTGCACAGGGGTCTCCCTAAGAACAAAGCCCTTATTAAATTTCTAAGTGAAGAAGGAATAAAACAATTGCTCCAGAAAACAGAGAATTTCTATATGCAGGATAACAATAGGGAGATGCCTCAGGTTGATGCGGAATTGTTATTTGTTATTGATGAAAAGAATAATCAGATTGAACTAACGGATAAAGGCATCGAATACATTTCAGGAGATCAGCAAAAAGACTTTTTTGTGATGCCCGATATCGGGAGCGAAATTGCGAAGATTGAAAATCAAAGCCTCGAAATTGAGAAGGAAGCTGCAGCTAAGGAAGAATTGTTTAAAGATTTTGCCGTTAAGAGCGAACGTATCCATACCATGAGTCAATTGTTAAAAGCATATACCCTTTTTGAAAAAGATGTGGAGTATGTCGTTATAGACAACAAGGTAATGATTGTTGATGAGCAGACAGGTCGTATCATGGACGGACGCCGTTATTCAGACGGATTGCACCAGGCAATTGAAGCGAAAGAGAATGTAAAAATCGAAGCAATGACACAGACTTTTGCGACGGTTACTTTACAGAACTATTTCAGAATGTACAAAAAGCTTTCAGGTATGACCGGTACCGCAGTAACCGAAGCCGGTGAATTCTGGGAAATCTATAAATTAGATGTTATGGAGATCCCTACCAACAGACCTATTGCAAGGGATGACAGAAATGATCTGATCTATAAGACTAAAAGAGAAAAATACAACGCAATTATTGACGAGGTTACTCAGCTTTCTAAACAAAAAAGACCGGTACTTATTGGTACTACCTCGGTAGAAATATCAGAATTGCTTTCGCGAATGCTGGCTATAAGGAAAATTCCGCATAATGTTTTGAACGCAAAACTTCATAAAAAAGAAGCAGATATCGTGGCAGAAGCCGGAAATGCAGGGGTTGTAACTATTGCAACAAATATGGCGGGGCGAGGTACAGATATAAAACTATCAGACGAGGTTAAAAAAGCTGGTGGACTAGCCATTGTTGGAACGGAAAGACACGACTCCAGAAGGGTAGACAGACAGTTGAGAGGTCGTTCGGGCCGTCAGGGAGATCCCGGAAGTTCGCAATTCTATGTTTCATTGGAAGATAACCTAATGAGGCTTTTTGGCTCGGACCGCGTGGCAAAAATGATGGATAGAATGGGGCTTGAAGAAGGTGAAGTGATCCAGCATTCTATGATGACCAAATCTATTGAACGGGCACAGAAAAAAGTTGAAGAGAATAACTTTGGTATTCGTAAACGACTGTTGGAATATGATGATGTAATGAATGCCCAACGCGAAGTGGTTTATAAAAGAAGACGGCATGCGCTTCAGGGTGAACGACTTAAGGTAGATATTGCAAATATGGTGTATGATACCTGCGAAGTAATAGCTGATACCAACAAGGCTGCTAACGATTTTAAAAATTTCGAATTTGAACTCATCAAGTATTTTTCCATAACCTCTCCGGTGACAGAAGAAGAATTTGCCAAACAGAGTTTTCAGGAGATAGCAAATACCACCTATGCTGCCGCTTATGAGTATTACCAAAACAAAATGGAGCGCAGTGCCGCTACGGCATTCCCTGTGATTAAAAAGGTATACGAGGACAGCAGTAATAAATTTGAACGCATTGTAGTTCCATTTACAGATGGTATTAAATCACTGAATGTGGTTACCGATCTTAAGAAAGCTTACGATAGCAATGGAAAACAGTTGGTTACAGATTTTGAAAAAAACATCACCCTGGCCATAATTGATGATGCCTGGAAAACGCACCTGAGGAAAATGGACGAATTAAAGCAGTCTGTTCAGTTAGCTGTGCACGAACAAAAAGACCCTCTGTTGATTTATAAGTTTGAAGCTTTTGAGCTATTTAAAAGCATGATAGACAAGGTAAACAAAGAAGTTGTATCCTTCTTGTTCAAAGGGGAACTACCCTCAGCAGACACCAGTGAAATTCAGGAAGCCAGGAATGTGCGAAGACCAAAAGAAAAGCTGCAGACCACCAAGGAGGAAATTCCAAACAATGATGAATTAGCAGCCCGGAACAGAGCTATAGGTCAGAACCAGGGTGGCAGGGCGCCAATAACCGAAACCATTGTTCGGGAAAAACCAAAAATTGGCAGAAATGAAAGGGTTACTATAAAAAATGTGATGTCCGGCGAAAGTAAGACTGTTAAATTCAAACAGGCTGAGCCTCTTATAGACCGAGGGGAATGGGTATTGATTGAAGATTGACAAATTAATCACAAACAGTAAAAAGGTGTCCGCATACGGACACCTTTTTTTGTTCAAAAATGCCCTATCTTTAGGTATTAACCCTTTATTATTTTCTGATGAACACTACCAGACGTAAATTCCTGACCTCCTTAAGCATGCTAGCTGCCTCTTCTGTAATGCCAATTACACAGTTTGATTTTGGAATGAATGAAAAACTAAAAGTTGCACTTGTAGGCACGGGTATTCGAGGTATCACTTTTTGGGGAAAACGCCTTGTTGACGAGTATTCGGATATTCTTGAATTTGTAGGCTTGTGTGATATTAATCCGGGACGTCTTGCTTTTGGAAAGGAATATATCGGTGCCAATTGCTCCACGTTTGCAGATTTTGATATTATGATCCGCAACTCCAGACCCGATCTTGTAATAGTAACTACCAAAGATGCAACGCACCATGAATTTATTATTAAGGCTATGGATATGGGATGCGATGTTCTTACCGAAAAACCCTTAACCACAGATGAAATTAAATGTCAGGCCATTCTGGATATGGAAAAAAAATCAGGTAAAAACCTAATTGTAGGTTTTAACTACCGATGGAGCCCTTATAATACGAAAATAAAGCAGTTACTGGCTGAAAATACCATTGGCAAACTAACTTCAGTTGACTTTCATTGGTATCTGAACACCTACCATGGTGCCAGTTATTTCCGAAGATGGCACGGACAGATGGAAAGCAGCGGGTCTTTATGGGTACATAAGGCCACACATCATTTCGACCTTCTTAACTGGTGGATTAATTCGGAACCATCGGAAGTATTTGCGTTTGGTGATTTGGAGTTTTATGGTAAAAATGGACCTCTCAGAGGGGATAACTGCAGAAATTGTGATCATCAATCCAAATGTGATTTCTATTGGGACATTACTAAAAACAAGTTTTTAACTGATCTATACGCAAACAATGAGAAATACGATGGGTATATCAGGGATAACTGCCTTTTTAGAAATGAAATAGATATATATGATAAGATGTCGGCGCAGGTTAAATATCAAAATAATGTGCAATTAAATTATTCACTTACCACCTATTCACCGTTCGAAGGTTGGCGTGTTGCTTTTAACGGAACCGAAGGAAGAATGGAAGCATGGATGGACATTCCTTATTATAAAGAAATGAATATCGATCAGGCCGAGATGCACGACAAGGAAATGGAACAGAATAAAAATGAAACTGGCCATAATGAACCCATCATAGTACATAAATTGTGGAAGGATTTCGAAACTGTGGTGGTGGAAATGGAAAAAAGTGGTCATGGCGGAGGTGATAAACGTTTGCAAGATAAAATGTTTAGAAGTGCTGATTCTGATGACCCTTTTGGCCGGACGGCAGGAAGTAGAGACGGCGCAATGTCCGTACTTATAGGCATTGCAGCTAGAAAGAGCATTGAATCGGGTAGCGCTGTTAAAATCAAAGACCTAACTAATTTACAGCCTCAGGAGGTGCGTAACTAGCACACAATATACTGTCAATAATAAAATTATTATTTGTTGGTATAGCTGTTGAATATTAAATAAAACATATATAGCTTTACACTACGAGGGGAATTCGCTGCCCATTTAAGGTTGCGATTTTCCATATGTGGCACATCTGCATTAATGAAAATAATTTAAATCATGGAAAAAGCAGTCAAACATCAGCACCGTATACAGGACAAAATACGCCTGACCCTTAGGGTAAGCTATTTTGCTTCTATTTCCTCATTGGTTTTCGGTTTGATTTGTCTCTTTTTTCTTGATGTTTTTGAAATAGTTCCACATATATTTATTGCCTTTGGTGCATTAAGCATAATAAATAATCTGGCTTATGCTTCTCATCAAAATCTGACCCTTACCTATAACATACTATCTATCCTTGGCTTAGCTTCTGCTACGGCAATCACCATGTTAACAGGTGGCATAAACAGTCCGTTTATTTTTGTACTTGCAATTGTTGTATTTGCAGGATATGCTACAACACGCAATTATGGAAAAATATATCTGTACCTCACCATTCTAATTATTGCATTAATTTTTGTTCAGGAAATTTCAGATTTTTCGTTAACCCGGAATGTCATTCCTGAAGAGAGTCGGGACCTTTTTAGCTTTTTGAGCGTAATATTCTCCGTTTACCTTTTGGGCGGAGTTCTCGGTAAAAACCTCTTAAAAGCTCACCATAGACTTTATAAAACCAAGATGGAAATAGAAGAACGGATACATGAAAAAGACACACTACTGCAAGAGGTACATCACAGGGTTAAAAATAACCTGCAAACAGTATCCAGCCTTTTAAGCCTTCAATCAAGGGGTATTGAAGATGAAAAAGTAAAAAATCTGATAAAAAGCAGTCAGAATAGAGTCATCGCAATGGCGATGGTACATGAAATGCTATACATGCGCGAAGATTTGTCTAAAATAGACTATAAATCCTATGTAGAGGAATTAAGCGAATACCTTGTTAAATCAGTTAAGGGGGCCGATAGTAATGTTTCTGTTAACATTACTATTCCTCAAATTGAATTGGGCATAGATACGGCTATTCCACTTGGGCTCCTAATCAATGAGGCGCTCACAAATGCCCTTAAATATGGTATAAAAGGTAATGACCAGGGGGAAATCCATATTGAACTAAAGAAAATCGCCGACAAGGACTATGTGCTCAATATTGGAGATAATGGTGTAGGTTTTTCAGAAGAAGTGAATTTTAAAAATACCCGCTCGTTAGGCTTAAAATTAATTCATAACCTTACCCGTCAACTGAAGGGATCAATTATAAGGGATTTTTCTAAAAAAGGAACTAACTATATCATTAATTTTAAAGAAATAGGACAGAGCGATTTTCATCAGTCGGTAGCTTAAAGGATACATAATCCGAGACAGGTACTATGTGTTTATGGTACAAGGTATTCCCAATGTAAAAGACTACTACACAAAGCAATTTATAACTATATTTAGCCGACTAACTCAAAAATTGCCCTCATGAGGAATTCTTTTCTAATATGTTTTTTGCTTTTTAGTACCCTCCTGTTCAGCCAGGATTATTTTTTTAAAAAATTTCATCCTTTTAATAGTAACATCCCTTCTCCCGAAGAATTTTTAGGATATGAAATTGGAGAACGCCATACCAGGCATGATCTGATCGTGGCTTATTTAAATAAACTTGCAGAGCTTTCAGACAGGGCCTCTATTTACGAATATGGCCAAACACATGAAGGACGTAAATTGGTAATCTTAACCATAACTACCCCGGATAATTTAGCTAATCTTGAATCTATTAAGGAAAGGCACCTTGCATTTACCGATCCGGGTAAATCTACTTCTTCGGATGATTCACTTCCTGTTTTTATTAATTTGGGATATAATGTTCACGGTAATGAGCCTTCAAGTTCCGAAGCAGCCCTTTTGAGCGCTTATACCTTTGTAGCTTCAGAAAATCCCGAGATACTTAATTACCTGACCAATGCAGTAATCTTTATAGATCCGACTATCAATCCAGATGGCCGTGACAGGCATACACAGTGGGCTAATAGTTACCAGGGGAAGCCATTAGTGGCGGATCCGCAGGACGCGGAGCATAACGAATACTGGCCAGGCGGTAGGACCAATCATTACTGGTTTGACCTCAACAGAGACTGGCTTTTGGCAATAAACCCGGAAAGTCGTGGAAAACTCAAATGGTATCACGAGTGGTATCCTAATGTGGTGACGGATTTTCATGAAATGGGTTCGCAAAGCACCTATTTCTTTGAACCAATGAAGCCAAATGGATCACTAAACCCTATTATGCCAAAAAAAAACTATGAAGACCTCAATAATATATTCGGGAACTACTTTGCCAAGGCTTTGGATAGTATTGGTTCATTATATTTTACAAAAGAAGCTTTTGATGGCACCTATCCCGGTTACGGTTCGTCCTATCCGGATATTCAGGGTGGCCTGGGCCTTTTATTTGAACAAGCCAGCTCCAGGGGCCATAAACAGAAAACTGACTATGGAGAAATTACCTTTCCCTTTACCATCCGCAATCAATACGTTTCCAGCATTACCACGGTTAAAGCAGCAGTTGAGAACAAGAATTTTCTTCGATCATATCAAAAAGAGTTCTTTAAGACAGCCATGATGAATTCTGCAATAAAGGGAATACAAGGATACAGTTTTGGGGATAGTTACGACCAAAATCGGATAAAGGCATTTATTGACAAACTTCTAATCCACAAAATAAACGTTTATAAATATGGTAAAGAATCTTATGTTGTTCCTACATCCCAACCCCAGTACAGGATGGTTCAAACCATGTTTGAAACATATAAAAAGTACCGTGACAGTGTTTTCTACGATGCTTCGGCCTGGTCTGTCGCAAATTTCTACAATATCAATTACAGGGGACTTAGGAGGGTTAACCTGGGAGAACAAATAAGCTCAACTGCCGATCTTATAAATGTCGATCCAGTTCAGAAATCTGATTATGCCTATATAATTGATTGGGATGATTACAATGCGCCGGCAGTTTTAAATTTTCTTCAATCCAAAGAATTGGTACTTTCTTCTGCCTTTAAACCATTTACAACAAAGCTTGATAATACCAGCAAGTCTTTTAATTATGGAGCCTTAGTACTTCCCGTAAGCCTTCAAAAGAAAGATTCGGATGAGGTATATAAATGGGTGCTTGAGGCACAAGAAAAATACCAGGTTCCTATTTATGGGATGGCCACTGGTTACAACAGCGGGGGAATTGATCTGGGCAGCAGGAATATTCGCCCGTTAACCAAACCCAAAGCTGCAATGCTCATAGGAGGTGGAACCCGCTCATATGAAGCCGGAGAGGTTTGGCATTTATTGGATACCCGGGTAAATATGCCAATTACTAAAATACCTATCAGGAATTACGATGAGGTAAAGCTCGACGAGTATAATACACTGGTAATGATTTCAGGTGAATATAAGTTTACAGAAGAGCAGCAAGCGAAACTTTCAGACTGGGTTAAAAAAGGGAATACCCTGATTACTATAGGAACAGCCTCCGAATGGGTCATCGATAAGAAAATAGTAAAAGAGAAGCTTGTAAAATCTGAGATAGATTCTACGAAAGCAGTATTTAGAAAACCTTATGTGGATGCTAGTGAAAACCTGGGTAAAGAAAGTATTGGAGGGGTTATATTAAAGGTTGATCTGGATATTACACACCCGCTGGCTTTTGGTTATAGAGATACAGACATCCCGGTTTATAAGAATAATAATGTATGGCTTTCAGCAAGTAGAAATGAGTATTCCACTGTAGCAAGGTATTCCAGAAATGCCCTAATAGACGGATATATCAGCAAGAAGAACAGCGAAGAATTCTTAAAATCCTCAGCTTCACTTATTGTTAGCCCTTTAGACGAAGGCCGAGTAATTTTATTTGCTGATAATCCTAACTTCAGGGGATCGTGGTACGGAACAAATCGTCTGTTCCTCAATGCCTTGTTTTTAGGTGATAAAATTGAAGTACCTAAAAAAGAAGACTAGTATGAACAAAAAAAAATATTCCTTTTTAATCCTCATCTTATTTTCAAATCTTTTAATATTTGCGCAGAATAGCAAGGGCGATGGACCATTTTCTCAACTCATTATCAGAGGTGTCACTTTAATAAACGGCAACGGGGCTCCACCACTTGGTCCGGTAGATATTGAAGTTGTAAATAATCGTATTAAGGACATTAAAGTTGTTGGTTATCCCGGGGTAGCTATAAAAGATTCAGACCGTCCGCAATTAAAACAGGGTGGCAAAGAACTGAATTGCGAAGGGATGTATTTGCTTCCGGGCTTTGTGGATATGCATGGGCATATTGGAGGAAAAGCTCAGGGCGCAGAACCCGATTATGTTTTTAAGCTCTGGATGGCTCATGGAATTACCACCGTAAGGGAACCAAGCGGACGAGGCATAGACTTTACAATAGACTTGAAAAGAAAAAGTGCCAAAAATGAAATTGTAGCACCGCGAATTTTGGCGTATACAGGTTTTGGTCAGGGTAGTGATGCATCAATCACTACTCCTGAAATGGCGCGTGAATGGGTACGGAACAATGTAAAAAAAGGGGCTGATGGCATTAAGTTATTTGGATCACCTCCCGAAATTATGACGGCGGCTTTAGATGAAAACAAAAAATTAGGCCTGCGATCTGCTTGTCATCATGCTCAACTCAATGTTGCCAGATGGAATGTCCTACATTCGGCAAGGGCAGGTTTAACAAGTATGGAGCACTGGTATGGACTACCGGAAGCCCTTTTTGAAGACCGCACAGTACAGGATTACCCTCTGAATTATAATTATAACAATGAACAGCACCGCTTTGAAGAGGCAGGTAAGCTTTGGCAACAGGCTGCAAAACCCTATTCAGAGCATTGGAATAAAGTTATGGACGAGCTTATCTCCTTAGATTTTACCCTGGATCCAACCTTTAATATTTATGAAGCAAGTCGTGATCTGCACAGGGCACGACGCGCGGAATGGCATGAAGACTATACCCTGCCATCTTTGTGGGATTTCTACCAACCTAGTAAAATCAGCCATGGCTCCTATTGGCATTATTGGGGAACAGAACAGGAAGTAGCATGGAAGGAGAATTACAAGCTCTGGATGACGTTTGTAAACGAATATAAGAATAGAGGTGGCAGAGTTACTACGGGTTCAGATTCGGGCTTTATCTTTCAGCTTTATGGTTTCGCCTATATCCGGGAAATGGAGTTGCTGCGGGAAGCCGGGTTTCACCCTTTAGAAATTATTCGTTCAGCGACCCTGAACGGAGCAGAGGCCCTGGGCATGGATGATCAAATAGGCACCGTTACCGTTGGCAAACTGGCAGATTTTGTTATTGTATCCGAAAATCCACTTCAAAATCTGAAAGTATTATATGGTACTGGAGCCATAAAACTTACCGAAGATAATGAAGTTGTACGGGTTGGCGGAGTAAAATACACCATAAAGGATGGTATAATCTACGATGCCAAAGCACTTCTTAAAGAAGTTAAACAGATGGTAGACGCAGAGAAAGATCGCCTGAATTATCAGATTAAACAACCCGGTATTCAGGAATAAGAGTCGTCTTGATCTAACCTTGCTTTACTTGAGCTTATAAAGTGTGAACTTATCTTCGTCCTGTGTGTACTTTAATAGGTCTTAAAACACCTTTTGTTTTTGGAAAAACAATGACATAACTCATTAAAAGTGCAACGGGTAATAATAGAATAAATAGTATCATAAGATTGGGATTAGGCTAATTTGGGTTTGTTTTTTTTCGTAGAAAAAGCTAACGCTCTCTTTACTCTTGTATTCTTGAATTTGTATAAGCGCGTAACAGCGTCTTTTTTTGCTGCCTCAATTTGCCCACTATTGTGAGAAATAGAAAGGCTACTATCCAAAACAATATCCATTTGTAATGTTTCAACTTTACCATAGTCTGTAGTTTTTTGGGCCAGAGCGGCTGCTCCGAATAAAAGTATAAGTACTAAGGTTAAAAAGGCTTTCATGTTATTAGATTTGGGTACAATAAAATAACTACAGAAAGTGATATCCTTAGGGTATTAATCGCTGAAAGCACCTTATTTTTCGGTACTTGGAAAAAATTACGATAAAGTGATAATTATTTCGGATATAAAGATTCATGGCCCAAAACCCTTAATCGGTATTTTGGGTTTTTTGGCGGTGATTCCTAAGGGATTATACGAGATTTCTCACACTCACTTTGTTCGGTTCGAAATGACAGATGTAGCTTAAATCAGCTTATTAGAAACCGACCTGGTCATTTCGACATAAGTTGCGAAGCAACGATTGAGAAATCCAGACTGCATTTAGGTGTCATTGAAAGCACCTAAATTGAGATTTCTCATACTCA
>NZ_CAMYIP010000110.1 GCF_947258525.1 uncultured Eudoraea sp. | reverse complement strand
ACATAATTCGCCTTTTTCTCCAACTTTGCAAAGTTCATCCTTTTCATTTAGGACTAATATATCGGTATTTCTACATGGCTTACCAATAGGTAAAGATTCATTTTCATTGAATGTATCATCAACAATATGATAAACACATGTTCCTGTTATTTCAGTAGGACCATACATGTTTCCATAAACAACATTTTTATCTAAATTTTTAATCCAATAACTTAGGTGCTTAGGCGGCATAACTTCACCACCAAATAAGACCTTTTTTACGGTTGGAAGTTTAATTGAACTAAAAAGTTCAAGATTTGCAATACTGACATAAACCGAAGGAACCCAAAAAACAAAATTTATTTTATTTTCATTTATATAATCCAATAAAGTAGCCGGAAACATAAACTTCTGTTCAGGAATTATAAAGAGTGTTGCACCTTTAAAAATCATTAGATAAATATCTAATGTTGACATATCAAAAATAAATGGTGTTTGATTACCAATTTTTTCTTTTTCAGTTATGTCAAAAGTATCAACTACCCAATTTATATAATCAATAATAGACAAATGTGAGATAACAACTCCTTTTGGTACTCCTGTGGAGCCTGACGTATGCAATATATATGCCGGATCAGTATCTATACATTTATGATAATTATAACTTTCGTTACTATCACCCTTTGGGTCTAATTCATCCAGGTTGATGATTTTAATATCTACGTTACATTTTTCTATATTCGATATAAACCTATTATTTGTTATGATACATGTGGGGTTTAAAGCCTTTAATATAGCTTCAATCCTCGGGACGGGATTTTTTGTATCTAATGGAGTATAGCAATTGCCACTATATAGAGTGCCTAAAAATGAGGCAATTGCATCATTGGTTTTAGGCAAATAAATAGCAACAGGGCTATTAATTGAACTATTGTTTTTAGATATTTGAGTTGCAATAAGTTTTGCTTTTTCCCTTAACTCGTTAAAAGTTAATTTAGAAGTACCGTCAACAAGTGCTAATTTATCAGGAAATAAATCAACAGTGTTTTCAAAATATTCAATTAAATTAATCTTTATCATATTAGAGCATTAAATACAAATAAGGCAAAAACAGCTACTGGTTATGAATAATTTTATTAAAACACCAAGGTGCTTGAATCGTAAATTAGGTTAACTTATTAGGATATTCTATTATTCAATAAGTATCTAATGTTAAAAGTCATAGACTATGTGATGAAATTATTGATTATACAAGAACATTACATTTTTATGTTCTTGTATAATCAATAAAATCTAGGCCGGTACTAATTAACTATATTTCAAATACTTTTCCGGGAGGGGGAAATCTGGCGTAACACGTTGCCAATACATATTAAGAATCCACCATCTTTCTTTATGATAAGCTAATTGGATACTGTGAACATTTCTCACATAAGGCGTGTTGGCTTCCATCTCTTCTAAACTATGAAAAGACTCGCAAGTGCTGATGACATGCGCTATGTTACCATAAACCTCTTCGACCCTACCTATTTCTCTTTCATAAAAGCCGGTTGTCCGCTTGGTCTCCATCCATTTTCCAATGCCATTAATATAATCGTCGGGAGATAAAAACTGAGGCCTTAATACGCCTTCCATATCATTTTCATAACGGATTAATTTTCCTTCAGGATGAAATAAAAACCTATAGAAATCCCAATCTCTGGGTTCATATGCTTTTCCCCCTATACAAGCATAAGATGTTTTTATGATATCATCCATGGTTTGAACACTCTTTAAATACTCTTCTTTCATAATTGTTTTATTGATTTAGTTTAAAAATGTATTAGGAATAAATGTAATTAAAAACAGAACTGGAATTCTGTACGTTTGTTACTATTTATATTATAGTTTTACAAAAAAATATAGACTTGATAATATATTATCTAAAGCTACTTTCAACATATGGTTTTGAAAAGTGAAAGTATTATTCAAGAAATTCTTTTGGAATAGGAAATTCGTCGGTTTCTCTGGACCAATACATACTAAGAACCCACCATCTTTCTTTATAATATGCCAATTGTACAGTATGCACATTTCTTACATAGGGTTTATTTTCCTTCATATCAGATTTACTGTGAAAAGATTCACAGGTGCTCCAAACATGTGCTGTGTTACCGAAGACTTTAGTGATTCTATGAATTTCTCTTTCATAAAAACCCGTTTTACGTATAGTTTCAATCCACTTACCAATTGAACTTATAAAATCATCTGGAGACATAAATTGGGGCCTTAACTCCCCATCAACAAAATCGTTTTCATAGCGAATCATCTGACCATTAGGATGGTACAGAAACCGGTATAGATCCCAATCCCTCGCATCTCCTGGTTCACCGCCCATAGCCTCATAAGTTGCTGTAATAATACCATCTATGGTTTGAACTTTTTCTAAATATTCTTTTTTCATTTGAAAATATAAATTATTTAATTTTTAATTTTAAAGTCTATTTTCTATTGCTAATAATGCTTTCATGGGCCATTTATT
>NZ_CAMYIP010000109.1 GCF_947258525.1 uncultured Eudoraea sp. | reverse complement strand
AAAAAGTGAGATCATCTGATCTTGATCAGTGATATCACCTTTAATGAAAGTGTAATTTTTTGCATTTTCAATATCTTTCAGGCTTTCCAGGTTACCGGCATAAGTGAGTTTGTCGAGGTTAAAAATATTCGAGATCAGATTTCAAAATCAAGTTTGTCTTCAGAATCGATAAACAAATTATTCTTTTCATCAGGTGTAGGCTTAATCATTGAAGGAAGCTATTATTTGTTCAGATATGTATTTTATAGATTTATTCCTAAATTACTGGTAGTGGAAAGCATCATTTGTGCGGTACTTATTGTGAGTATTTTATTTTTTAGAGGACCGGAACAAGAATTTATATATTTTCAATTTTGAATGGTCAGAACAAATATTTGAAGGCTTTTTATATTACCCTAATCTTGTGTATTATTCTAATACTGAGTATTGGCTTTACGCGCCCTCAACCGATTAGTTCGGTTGTAAGTAAAGAAAAATTTTGGACAGATAAGGTGCATAGCAAGAAGAAATACGATGTCATAGTGACGGGAGATTCAAGGGTATACAGAGGGGTGGCCCCTGCTTCATTATCTGAGGAGCTAGGAGGTTTGGAGGTATTAAATTTTGGCTTCAGTTCAGCGGGCTATAATGCCACGATGTATCACGCCATCAATGATAAGATGTCTTCGGGATTAAGTCAAAAGATGGTTATTCTTGGGATAACTCCTTACTCATTGACTAAAAAAGCACAAGAAAACAGCCATTATAGCCAGGAGAAATTGCGTGATCAGAAGGATGTTTTTTTACGACGATATATTAACCCTCTCCTCCATTTTTTTGATCCTATAAAACCTACTGATATTCTTTACAACACTGATTCTATACCTGGATATCACGAAAAATTTCAGAAAGATGGGTGGGTGGCTTCATATAAGACACCCTCAGATCCCTCTGCGGCCTTAGAGCCCTATGTAAAGAATTTCCACAATAATTTGGTGAAGGAAAAAGTCTTGTTTGAACTAGGTGACCAGGTAAAGAAATGGACTGACCAGGGCGTAGTCGTTTTTGCATTCCGAGTACCTTCATCAAGAGAAATGGAAAAGCTTGAAAACGAGATAAGCGGATTCGATACAAAACAGGTGATTCAAGTTATTGAGAATTCGGGCGGGATGTGGTTAAAGTTGGATAACATCTATGATTACAATTCGTACGATGGCAGTCATTTAGATGAAATATCTGCTATTTCATTTTCCAAATACTTAGGTAGTTTTATTCGCGGGGAGTTGAAACGAAACAAGGAATAAAAACAGAGATAACCAGATACGAGATCTGAAGCTTTATGCCTCGAGCTACAAAAACACTTCCTTTTTTATACCGGCTTATTTCCTTAAGCTCAGCTTTTTATTCAAACACTTTTTTCCTGCCCAAATAATCACTTATTTCGCACTAATTTCCTAAGTCGAGGTGCTGGTAGTAAACTTTTAGGTGAACATTAGAAGGCAATAATATTCATGTCGCCCCACCGCAGCTTGATAGTTTTTAAAGAATCATTAAATCTCTGCTAACCTGAATAGTAGGATATTTAACTTTGATTTCGCTTTGACTAGGATTTAGTTAAATTGAAGCGCGTGCTTAAAGATGTATGGTCCAGGTACAAGAATTCTGAGTTTTCAAGGAATGTCTCTTCCTTGGTTTTTGGCACTGGAGTGGCACAATTGTTACCCTTTCTAGCCACCCCGCTTCTAACACGGTTATTTAATGAGAAAGAATTCGCGGTTTACACATCTTTCTTTGCATTGGCAACAATTTTTTCAATGGGGGCAGGAGGAAAATATTTTTTGGCCATTGTCCTTCCTAAAAGATCTTCTGAAGCGCTTCGCGTATTCACTCTAAACAATTATATATCACTGGGTTATTCCGCATTACTTGGTATAATTATTCTTGTTTTTTTCTACCAGGATTATTTTATTGTAGAGCCCTATGTATATTTTGTTCCCTTGTATGTTCTGTTCTTTGGGCTTTGGAGTGCACAAATCTATTTGTCTATCAGGGAGAAGAAATAGGAATGAAGACAGCCGACATTCCACTCGAGGAAGCTCAAGATCCTTTATCTGAGGGATTCCTCAAATATCCTGAGTGGATCAGAAACAGTGTCGCTCACCTGATGAATCGCGACAATTGCCGGACTCCAATGCAATGGAATGATGATGTATCAGCAGGATTTTCATCAAATGCTAAAACATGGTTACCCGTACAAGATGATTACCCGGAAGTCAACGTTGAAAATCAACTAGAAGATGAAGGTTCACTGCTGAATACCTACAGGAAATTATTGATGATCAGAAAAGAAGAATAATTAATATTGATGAGACAGATGGTTCATTGGATAACACTACAGGTCAAAGAGGAGGAAGACCTTCTACAGTATTGTATGCTCCAGGTATTTCAGGAGGTGAGATCCTTTCAATGATCTCGCCATCGATGATGATGTTGCTACTGACATTGGAAGGAGTATTCGTTTCGG
>NZ_CAMYIP010000108.1 GCF_947258525.1 uncultured Eudoraea sp. | reverse complement strand
CGTGGCCGTCCTTAGCAGCAGTGAGAAACTCTTTGTAGGCGAGAGGCAGGTCGTTGGCCTGATAAGCTGCGATACCCGCTTCGAAATTGGCATTTTCTGCAGCTTGAGCGTGGGCCTCAACCATAAATGACATGGAGGCAATAAGGCACACTCTTAGAGCAAGATTTTTGAAGTTGAATGGTTTCATTTTGTATTGTTTCAAATACCGACGAATTTACGAATTAAAAAGCAATTTTTTGGTCAAACTAGGAGACGTTGGAAGTTAGAAACATCGATAGTTTCACTTTTCAGATAAGTGGCAATGGATTGTTGTAAGTCCTGCTCATCTTTGCAATCAACACTTTCATACCATAAATTGTGCCTTTAAAATAAAGCTACATTCTAAGGTAAATTTAAAGCAAAATAGATTTCAGACTTCGACTAAAATTCTTTACCGGAGAAATTGTGAGTTTAAATCTAAATTCCGGTTACCTCCGTGATTGGCTGTAAATCAATTTCCATGAGTGGTCTGTAAAGCAGGCCTTGAAAACTTATTTCTTGTCTTTTAACCAGATCTCAAATTCTTTTTTGGATCGTTCATTGGTAAGCGGATAGAGACCAATTATTTCCTGCCCTTCCAATACTTTTTCCATAACAAATTCTTCATACAGAGTCATTTTAAGGCACTCATCTGCTACTTCATCTGCAAGATTAAAAGGAATAATTATGACGCCGTCATCATCGCCAACAACGACATCCCCGGGAAAAACAGCAACATCTCCACAACCTATAGGTATATTTATGTCAATTGCCTGGTGCAATGTCAGGTTTGTTGGTGCAGAAGGCATATTATGATAAGATGGTAGGGGCAAGGAAGCGATTTCAGCGGAGTCCCTGAATCCGCCATCAGTTACGATTCCTGCAGCCCCTCTTACCATTAAACGAGTAGCCAAAATAGATCCGGCAGAGGCCGCTCTTGGATTCTTTCTACTGTCAATAATTAGTACAGCACCCTCCGGGCACTCCTCAACTGCCACACGTTGCGGATGTTTAGGATCTTTAAACACCTCAATAGGGTTCAAGTCTTCTCTGGCCGGAATGTATCTAAGAGTATAGGCTTCCCCAACCATGGTTGCCTTACCCGGCTGGAGTGGTTTTACGCCTTGTATAAACTGATTCTTTAAACCTTTTTTAAACAGGCAGGTGGCAATAGTCGCCGTACTCACTTTCTTTAGTTTTTCTCTGGTTGATATAGTTAATTTTGACATGAATTCATTTTTATAATTGTTTTTCATAAATGACACTTGGTCAATGATAAAAAATTGACTCTAGGATGCTCTTTTCCAAACTTCTCTTAAATAATGGAGATCCTTTTTCATTTGCTTAAATACTTCTTTTTTGTCCATTGACAACTTCGTGCTTCCATGTTCTGCCCCACCCAAATCGTATTCTAAATGAAGCGAAACGGGAACGTTAATCTGATTTTTCTTAAGCAAAGAGAAGTAGCGTTCAAAATCCACCATGCCTTCCCCTAGAGGGGTATTGACAGGTTTCCACTTTCCATCTACCTTGCCCCATTTAAAGTCTTTAATAACGATAGTTTTGATAAACGGTTTAATTATCCTTAACCCAAGCTCCCAACTACTCCCACCTTCTACCACAGCATGTCTGATATCATATTGGCAACCCAAATTTTCGTTATCGGTAGTCGACAGTATTGGTGGCAAATCCCAAATCGGCGCACCTACATGATTACCAGCGTGATTTTGATAGCATCCGATTAGTCCTAATTTTTTGTTGAGTACTTCTAAGTTTTTGAACTTTTCCTTATATATTGCCTGACTTTCACTTATGGTCCTATCCTCAGGATAGGTCAACCAACCTGTGCGGTAATGTGTAAAACCTAACTTACTTGCCGTTTCCAATACGATTTTGTCCTCTTGGTTTTCGGAATCAAGAACGTTCGTAGTAATCATCTTCGGATTTAGGCCGTATGATTTCATTGCGGCCACTGCTTTGGGTAAATCAACTGTTACCCTTTCTGGCAATACATGACCTTTTGGTCTTACCGTAAGGTCTAGACCATCAAAACCCATTTCAGCAGCGGCTTCAGACATATCAGTATAATTAAGGAATTGTAAGTGTTTTGAAAACAAATGTACTTTTAAACCATTGTCTACTGAGTTTTTAGATCCAAATAAACCATTAGGCATGCTATTTATTGGGAAAATAAGAGCCGAACCGGCAATAGTCGATTGCTTAATAAAATTTCGTCTTGTTCTTAGTGTCGATTTTTTCATTTCAGTCGATGCTTTACTTTTAACTATTAATACATGATCATTGGTCTTGCAAGGATCTTAGTCCATCAATATTCTGAAATAAAACCTTTTTTACATCTGAGTTTTCAACATGTCCCAATATTCCCCAAGGTCCCCTAAATCCTGATTTTATAAATATCTTAATCATCTCTTTTTCATAATCTCCCTTACCAATGGCTAAGATTTTGTTTCCATTCTTTTCCATACCATTAAGATTCACAGCTTTTAGATAAGGTATGACGGCTTTCGCTATCTGAGGAATATCTTCAATACTGCCATGCGCGTGATGAAAATTATAGACCATACCCAATTCATGCTGTGGCAGGGCTTTGATTACCTCTAATTGGTAATATGGATTTCCGAACCATCCGCTATGGTTATATAAAGCAACCTTGCAATCAAGTTCGGCCGCTCTCATGGCTATAACATCAATTATTTTAACAGCCTTTGATAGCGATTGTTGGTGGTTGAGGTCCTTGAAGAAATTTTCACTAAGACTTACCCAAAATGTAGTTTTAAGGTTTAATTGTTCTATAATTTTGAACAATCTTTCGTTTGCATGGCTTAGCTGCTCAATACCGTCCCTCTTGGCATTTAACCAAATCCAGACAGATAAAATTTCGATATCGTTATCCATGGCAAGTTGAAGTTCTAAAGATGTATCCTCAAGGTGCCTATCCCGCCAATCATATGCGTACTTGTTAAATCCTATTTCTTTTATCAATGCGATTCTTTCTTTTGGGGAACGCTCCAAAGAATCATATGCGACTATACACCATGGGTAAGTATCTTTTAACTCAATTTTATAAAAATCCTGGGCACTGGAGCATTGGACCATTAAGAACAAGAAAGACAGAAAAAAGTTCAGTAAATTTAGGTTTATTATGCTATAATGCGTTTTTACCATTTTGATTTTTCCGAATTGACAGGATATTAGTAAAACTATTGGCAATTCAACAAATATACATATATTTGGTAAACCAAACTGGTAAACCAATCTTAGATGTAAGTTGTGCCTTCAAAAATTTATTAATTATGAAGAGAATATTAACTGTACTGTGTTTGTTATTTATTTTCAACGCTTGTGAAAATAAGACCAATCAGAATACCAAAATAGTAAGCAATCCTGAAGAATTAGGAGAAGCGATAAAAAATGCGCAGCCTGGCGATGACATTGTGTTGGCTAATGGCATTTGGAAAGACGTTCAAATTAAATTTATAGGAGAAGGTACTGAAGACAAACCAATATCAATAAAAGCAGAAACTCCGGGAAAAGTTTTTTTGGAGGGTGTTTCAGATTTAAAATTTGGAGGAAACTATTTAATAGTTGAAGGGCTACATTTTAGGAATGGTCATTCGCCTTCTGATGCAGTAATTGAATTTAAAGTTGATAAGACAAAAATAGGAAACCATTGTATTGTTACTAATTGCGTGATTGAAGATTTTAATAAACTAAAACGTGACAATTCAGATCGTTGGGTTCAGTTTTGGGGAAGGCATAATGCCTTAAGTAATTGTTATATTGCCGGCAAAACTAATAGAGGCCCAACAGTTAGAGTTGATCTAAGCGGGAATGAAAATATAAATAACTATCATCAAATAGTAAATAATCATTTTGGGCCAAGACCACCAAAAGGAGGACCAAGTGGTGAGACTATTCAAATAGGTAATAGTTATACCTCAATGACTCCAAGCTATACAATGGTTGCCAATAATTTGTTTGAGGAATGCAATGGTGAGGTAGAAATTATTTCAAGCAAAACCAATTTTAACGAGTTTAGAAATAACGTGTTCTATAAAAGTGAAGGTTCTTTAGTGACCAGACATGGAAATTATTGCACTATAGATGGCAATTATTTTATTGGTGATGGTGTAAATCAAAATATTGGAGGTATCAGAATCATCAATACAGGACATTGGGTTACAAATAATTATTTTTTTAATATCAAAGGGAAAAATTTCAGAAGTCCATTAGCGGTAATGAACGGAATTCCAAAATCACCATTAAATAGGTACAACCAGGTAACAGATGTTGTTGTAGCTTATAATACGTTTGTTAATTGTGACTCACCCTGGCAGTTTGGTGTTGGATCCAACATTAGCCAAAAAGATGTGTTGCCTTTATCTGAAATCAGATCTGCAAGACCATTACGTATGCTTGTAGCAAACAATGTTATTTACAATGAGAAAGGTGATCCCTCACCGATTATCGAACATGACAAAGCCGATGGCGTAACGTTTAAAAGCAATGTTATCAATAATCAAAATGTAGCGTTTAAAGCTTTTGAAGGATTAGAAGCAAAAAGTTTTGATATGAGTGAATATGGTGAAAATATATTAATGCCTTCAAGCAGTTTTGAAGTTGAGCCTTATGAAGGTTTTGGATTCGAAACCATTTCAAATGACCTTTTTGGAAACTCAAGAGAAAACAATAATATTGGAGCTGTTGTAGACATTAAAGCTAAGGACCCAATGATTTTAGATAAATCTAAATATGGAACATCCTGGTATCCTGGTGAAGTGGAGGCTAAAGAATCTAAAACTTTCGTTGCAACAAATAAAACAGATGACCTGGAAGCAAAAATTGGGGAAGCTGAAAATGGAGATATTATTACATTAAGTCCGGGAATATATACTCTTAACCAACCTCTGGCGATTAATAAAAATATTACAATTCAATCACAGGGTGAAAAAGCTGAAATTATATTTACAGGAAGTGAAGACACGCCAGCTTTTGAATTACACCCAAAAGGATTTCTAACCATTAATAATGTTTCCTTAAAAGGAACAAAATCACAATACGCATTCGCTAGTTTAAAAGAAAACATGTTTACACATTTTGGGCTGTCAGTTTCCGATTGTGATATCGCTGATTTTAAATATGCGTTGAAAGTGTACAAAGAATCGTTTGCAGAACGTATCACTTTTGACAACACATCATTTTTGAACTGTGAAAATGGTTTGGAATTATCTGAAGAAACCAACGATAAAGGAGATTATAACGCGGAATATTTAACCATAAATAACTGCAATTTTAATGGCGTTAAAGCTAATGTTATAGATTACTACAGAGGTGGATATGATGAGTCTACAGTGGGGGGCAATCTGGTGGTTGCCAATAGCATGTTTACAAAATGCGGTGCTAAAGAGGAAAATGGAATTTTAATCAACACTTACGGTATCGTTAATGTGGATATTTCCGGAAACCAATTTATGGACAACAGAGTAAAGTTGATTGCCCGCCTATGGGGAGCAAAAAATAATACCTATTCGAATAACGAAATAAAAAACTCAGGGGAGTTTATAGTTGAGGAAAATCTTCCCCTTAAATTGATGTACTAGAAATTATGGCTAAAAAAGTAATAACCTTTGGTGAAGTAATGATGCGATTGTCCCCACCGGGCTATGAGAAATTTTCACAGGCTTCTTCATTCGAACTTGTTTATGGAGGTGGTGAGGCGAATGTGGCCATTTCATGCGCTTATTTGGGCATGAAAGCCGCCCATGTGACCCGTTTTCCTGATAATGCCCTTGGCAAAGCGGCCACACAATTTTTACGTAAACATTGGCTAAGCACCGAACACGTTATTTATGGCGATGACATGATGGGTAAGTATTTTCTTGAAAAAGGTGCAGTGCATAGACCAAGTGAGGTGGTTTACGAAAGAGAAGGCTCATCTTTCTCCTTAATTGAACCTTCAATGGTAAATTGGGAAGTTGTGCTCAAAGACGCCGATTGGTTCCATTGGACAGGGATTACCCCGGCCATTTCGGAAGGTGCCTACCAATGTTGCTTAGATGCCATTAAAACAGCGAACAAATTGGGAATAACTGTTTCAGGAGACATTAATTCGCGCAGCAACATGTGGAAATATGGCAAAACCATGCAGGAAGTTATCTCCGATTTAGTGCAAAATTGCGATGTTGTGATTACCAGCAGCCGGGGAATTCGCGAAACGTTCGGCTTGGGACAACCTGAAGATAATTTTCAGTTTTTAGCCAAACAGTTGATAAATCTTTTTCCCAATGTCAAGAAAGTGGTCAAGAAAACCAGAAGGCTCATAAGTGCTTCACACAACCAAATACAAGGTAAAATGTGGAACGGGGAAGCGTATATTAAAAGCGAAATGCTGAACATTACCCACATTATAGACCGTGTGGGTACCGGAGATGCCTTTGCCGCTGGCCTCATCTATGGTCTATTACATTATGATGATGAAAAGGCTTTGGATTTCGCATCGGCTGCCTGTGCCTTAAAACATACGGTTCCCGGGGATGTAAATTTAGTGTCTTTGGAAAACGTATTAGGTTTAATGGAAGGGGACACTTCCGGTGAAATAAGAAGGTAGTTTTTTAATGAACAATATACCCCACGTTCCATTTCAAAAAGAATTAATCAAAAATCTAATATGATGGGCAATAAAACTCTTAAATCATTAGTGCAATCTCTTTTAATGATTGGCCTTGTATTATTCATAAACAGTTGCTTTGATAAAGCCAAAAAATCTAAAAATGAAGACTCTAAGGCCACAATTTATCCGAGCGATGTAATTCCCTTTATGGATGAATGGAAAATTCTTTTAGGTGATGGTACTCGCTCTGAGGAATTAGTGAATTATGAGAAGAAAGATTTCTTTTATGTTGCAAATGATGGAAAAACAGATTGGGTAGTTTATAAAACACCTAATTCTGGTATTACCTCACGCACATCAAGTAACACAAGAACAGAATTAGGGCAAAAAGCACATTGGGTTCCCGAAACAGGGGGTAAATTAACAGGTACATTAAAAGTACAGCACGTTTCAACCACAGGTGATGCAAGAGTTCCCTCTTCTTATTCAGTAGTGGTTGGGCAAATTCATAGTGATGAAGGACACGAAAACGAACCTTTAAAAATCTTTTATAAAAAATTTCCAGGTCATACAAAAGGCTCAGTTTTTTGGAATTATGAAATCAATACAAAAGGTGATAATTCTGGAAGATGGGATTTTTCAACAGCAGTTTGGGGATATGATTTTTCAGTTGTTGGGACAAATCCAACGACATATCCAGATGAACCAGAAGATGGTATTGCCTTAGGTGAAGAGTTCACCTACGAAGTAAATGTTTATAACGGTATTATGTACCTCACTTTTACTAGTAATGGACATGAGACTAAAACATTCACAAAAAGCTTACTGAAATCAGATTTTGCGAAAAAGTCTGACATTCCACAACAAGTTTTGACCGTATACGCGTCAAAAGGACGAGACGGAATTGAACGTGAAAATGCCTATGCTGGTGAAATTCAGTATTTTAAACAAGGTGCTTATAATCAGGCTAACGGGAAAAGTACTAAGTCAGAAACTTTTGATGGTGATATAGCAAAACAATATGCCAATGGAAGTTATGCAGAGATTTGGTTTAAAGACGCTTCTGTAAGTTCTGGTACATTGCCAGGAAAAGAATAATTTCTATGGATTACTTTGGCAAAATTCTTCATTAAAACCAAATTGGAATTCCAAAAGATACTAGGATGAGAATAAAGGATATAAAAGTTTTTGTTTGCAGACCGGGGCGCAATTTTGTTACCGTTAAGATTATAACAGAAAATGATACTTACGGGCTGGGAGATGCCACTCTTAACGGTAGGGAAATGGCTGTAGTAGCTTATTTAGAGCAACATATCGTTCCCTGTCTTATAGGAAAGGATGCCCATCAAATCGAGGATATTTGGCATTACCTATACAAAGGAGCCTATTGGCAAAATGGTGCTGTGAGTATTGCTGCTATTGGTGCCATAGATATGGCGCTTTGGGATATCAAGGGAAAGCTTGCCCATATGCCGGTCTACCAACTACTCGGTGGAAAAAGTAGAAAAGGAGTTAGGGTATACGGTCATGCCAATGGGGAAACCATAGAAGAAGTTCTGAAAAACCTGGGTACTATGATAAAAAAAGGATACAAAGCTGTGCGCTTACAGTGTACCATTCCCAATACGAAGGGTACGTACGGTACCATGGAGGGCAAAAAAAACTATTATGAATTACAGGGGAATCGACCTTTACCGCCAGAACAAAAGTGGTCGACCACCAAATACATGAATTTTATTCCTGAACTCTTTAAACAGGCAAGAGAGAAATTTGGCTATGAAATAGAGCTATGCCACGATGTGCATAGCAGATTGACCCCTATCGAGGCATCACGATTGGGCAAACTATTGGAACCTTATAAGTTACTTTTTATAGAGGATCCAGTGACCACTGAAAATGCCGAAGGCTATAAAATCATTAGAGAACATACCAATACACCTTTGGCTGCAGGAGAAAAATTCAACACCCTTTGGGATGCCAAAGAGATGATACAAAACCAATGGATAGATTATGTGCGAACTGCGGTCACACATGGCGGAGGATTAACACCGCTAAAAAAATTGGCAGACTTTGCATCTTTATATCATGTGCGAATGGCACCACACGGAGCACCAGACCTTTCGCCCGTTTGCTTAATGGCACATATGCATTTTAATCTTTGGGCCCCTAATTTCGGTGTCCAGGAATTTATCGGTTTCGGCACTCCTGAGCTGAACGAAGTGTTCCATTACAAAGTTGAATTAAAAGAAGGGTTGTTGTATATGGATGACAAACCCGGATGGGGCGTTGATTTCGACGAGGAAGCAGCAAAGAAATACCCCTACAAGCGATCGTACCTTCCTATAAATCGGTTAGAAGATGGCACCTTATGGAATTGGTAAAACGCAGCCATCAGAGAAAGCAATAAATCAAAAGCTCAACAAATGGATAGGAAGTTAAAAGTACTTATATCGGGAACCGGTTTTGCCGGCCAAGGTCATGCAGATGCGTTTCGGGCTGTAGGTGCTGAAGTAGTGGGCATTGTTGGAAGAACGCCAAGGGTAGTAAGTGAGGTGGCCAGGAAAATGGAGATTCCCTATTCTGGAACAGATTGGCAACGAGCATTGAAAGATTGTCAACCCGATATTGTTTCTATCGCGACTCCTGGTGGCGCCCACTATGAAACAATAATACAGGCAATCGAGTTCGGATGTCATGTATTTTGCGAAAAGCCCCTCACAAATAGTGGAGATTCAGCAGTGGAGTTGTATGAACTTGCCAAAGAGAAAAAAGTAAAAACGGCATTTGCTTCTAGCTTTCGTTATATGCCATGTGTCATTCATGCTAAGCAACTAGTGGCAAATGGCTTGATTGGCGAACCTGTGGAAGCCGAGTTTATATCGCACTTCAATCTGGAGCGGGATATTCCCTTCGGATGGTCGCATAGAAAAGAAGATGGTGGTGGTCGTTTGAACAACAACTTTACCCACATGATGTCCATTGCTACGTCGGTAATCGGCGAAAAAATCTTGTCGATAATCGGAGAAGTGCGCGACGACTTGGGCAAAGCACCCATCGTTGAAGGTGTACATAATTTCAAGACGAGAAGAGACCATATTCCCAAAGATCTCAACGACCCCGCACTTAAATGGGGAGAAAGTAATGTCGAATGGTCCTATACCGTACTGGCGCAGCTGGAAAGCCCAATGGCCACAAAACCAGTTTCCGTTCTGTTTAAACATGGTGGGCTTAATCCTAGGTTTAATGAAGACCATATCGTGTTTTACGGTACGAAGGGAGCTATATATATTAAAGGACACTATGGCATGGGTCCGTTGTATGTTTGGGATGAAAATAAAACTTGGCAAGAGCTGCCGTTACCTCAGGAAATTGTTGATGACCAGCCAAAAGTTAATGGCGATACGGAGCGCAATTGGCATTACTTGGTTAGAGAATTCGTAAAAGATATTAAAGGAGAAACTGTTGCTCCTTACCAATCCTTCAAAGAGGGAAGTCTGTACCAGCAACTCATTGATTTAATCAGAAAGAATGAGAACTGGACAGATGTTCGTCATCTGCAATAAAAAGGCAAAATTATGTTTTATGACTATCTGGTAATAGCTATCTACTTTGTATTAATCCTTGCAATTGGTGTGGTGTTTTCACGGATGGCTAGTAAATCTACAAGTGATTATTTTCGCGGCGGCGGAAGAATGTTGTGGTGGATGGTAGGGGCTACTGCTTTTATGGCGCAATTTTCAGCAGTGACTTTTACTGGTGCGGCAGGTAAAGCCTTCAACGACGGTTTCGCCATTTGTGCCGTCTATATTGGTAATACTTTTGCATTCTATTGTGGATATTTATTCTTCGCTCATAGATTCAGACAAATGAGGGTAGATACGCCAACAGAAGCAATAAAAAGGCGATTTGGATCTGGAAATGAACTGTTTTTTTCCTGGGCGTTAATTGTATTTTCCTTCATAAATGCCGGAGTTTGGTTAAACGCTCTAGGGGTTTTTACCAGTGCCGTTTTCGATGCCGACATCTTTACAACCATTATTGGGATTGGTTTGACGGTTGTTTTTGTATCGGTACTATCAGGAGCCTGGGGGGTTGTAGCTTCTGACTTTGTTCAAACTTTGGTTGTAGCTGTTGTTTCGGTGGCTACCGCGATAGTGGCATTGGTAATGATTGATGGCCCGGTTAATTTGGTTAAAAATTTTCCAGGCGGTTTTCTCATAGGTCCGAATATGAACTACCCTTTAATATTGTTCGGTACTTTCATCTTCTTTTTACCGAAACAGATTATAACCATGATGAATCTTCATGATTCATTTCGATTTCTCGGTGCAAAAGACTCCATTAACGCCCGTAAAGCGGCCTTATTAGCCATGACGCTAATGGGCGTGGGAACTATTATTTGGTTTATCCCGCCGTGGGCAGCTGCTACTATATACCCGGATGCCCCTGATGACTATGCACAACTGGGAAACAAGGCGACAGATGCCGTCTATTTAGTATTTGCCCGTAATGCCATGCCTATTGGGACTGTTGGGTTATTGATGGCCGGCCTTTTTGCCGCTTCTATGTCTTCTATGGACTCAGCGCTGAATAAAAACGCGGGTATCTTTATCAGAAGTATCTATCAACCGTTTCTGGCTAAAAAGAATAAACAAAAAAAAGACAGTAAAATACTGAGAATCAGTCAACTGGTTAGCTTTATAAGTGGTCTGGGAGTTATCGGTGTTGCGATGTATTTCGCATCGCTTAAAGAACTCAGTTTATATGAACTTATGATGAGAGTTTCAACTATGGTACAGCTGCCAATGATGGTTCCATTAGTAGTTGGTATCGTTGTTAAAAAGACCCCTAAATGGGCACCTTGGGTTACTATTGCTCTAGGTTTAGGTGTTTCCTGGATGATTGATAATGTTATTACTGCGAATGTTTTTGTTTCATGGTTAGGTGTCGAATCTTTAACTAGTCGTGAAATTGTTGACATGAATATAATTCTAACTATTGCCGGGCATGTGTTTATTACGGGAGGTTTTTTCTGGGCAACTTCATTGTTTTACAATGAAGCAAAAGACAATCACAAAGAAGAAACTGATCGCTTTTTCGAGGATCTAAAAAGACCAGTTATAGCAGATGATCAGCAAGACGAGGTGGACCGTCAACAAAGAAATAAATTGGGAGGCATGGTGCTTGTAATGAGTGTTGGTATTATGCTTATGGCTTTAATCCCCAATCCATTATGGGGTAGATTGATATTTGTGCTTTGTTCACTAAGCATTGGTACTATAGGCTATTTGTTTAGACGCAGTACCAAAAGCAAAATTTCTTCAACCCAACCCTAGATCACCATTCAATTTGAAATTATTTAGTGCACATATTCCGGCGGTGTTCTACAATGAATATACTTATTATGAAATTCTTCTTTATAGTCCCATATTATTGACTTCGCTCTTGATAAATTAGTAATCAATGATATTATCGACCGATTTGATGTTAAATATTTGTTAGTTTTATAAATAGCCGTATATTTGGTAAACCAAACTGGTAAACCAGTTTAGAATAACTAAAAGGGCTGTTGAAAAAGCTAATCGAGGAGCTATTATTACTTTAAATTGTAACCAACATAAAGAACAACATGAACTTTAAATCAACTTTTCTACATTATACCTTAATGGCAGGAGTTATCTTACTATTGCATAGTTGTGGAGATATGAATAAAAAGCAAAACGACACAAAAGAGATTGAGAAGTCAGCTCTGGGGACTACTGCAAACGACATCATACCATTTTTCCAACATTGGAACTTAATCTTAGGTGATGGTTCTAATGTAGGTCAGGCAACTGACTATGAGAACAAGGATTTCTTTTATACCGCAAGCGATGACAATGGGGATTGGGTAGTATTTAAGTCACCTAATGCAGGCAATACCCATGGTTCTTCCAACAACACAAGAACCGAGCTGGCCCAATTAAAAAAGTGGACACCAATGACGGAAGCCAAAATGAACGCTACCCTTAAGGTTATGAATGTGTCAACTACCGGGGATGCTCGTGTTGCTGCCACGTATTCAGTAGTGGTTGGTCAGATTCATAGTGCAGACGGTCATGAGAACGAACCGCTAAAAATATTTTACAAAAAATTCCCTGGTCATACTAAAGGTTCGGTCTTTTGGCATTATGAAATCAATACCGCGGGTGATGATAACTCGCGTAGATGGGATTATTCCTATCCTATTTGGGGTTATGACTTTTCTGTTGTTGGAACAGGTGAAAATACTTTTCCACCAGAACCACAAGATGGCATTGCTTTAGGTGAAGAATTCAGTTATGAAGTGGATATTAAGGATGGAATTATGAATCTAACGTTCACTAGTGAAGGGCATGAGACCAAAACATTTACTAAAAATCTCATTTCCTCTGAATATTCACAACGCTCAAATATACCAGAACAAGTCAAAAAATTATTCGTACCCATAGGTCAAGATGGACTAGAGCAGGAAAATGCTTATTCCGGTGAAGGCCTCTTTTTTAAGTTGGGAACTTACAACCAAACGAACGGAAAAGACCCTAAAGTAAATAAAGTATGGTGTTCAGGAGCTGAAACCCATGGTGGTGATCTTCATAAGCAATATGCAGATGGTAATTATGCTGAAGTTTGGTTTAAATCAGCAAATATCACAATCAGTGATGATGCCGTATCCAATGCAGGGTACTTTCAAGCTAATGATGACTTAAGTACAAAAACAGTTTATCCAATTGAGGTGATTCCATTTATGGATAAATTTAAAATATTACTAGGCGATGGAACAACTTCGGAAAACCTTGTCGACTTCGAACACAAAGATTTTTTCTATACTGTAATCGATGGTACAAGACGCTGGGTAGTCTACAAAGCACCAAACTCAGGTGTCACTTCAAAAAACTCCAGTAATACAAGATCAGAGTTACACGAAAAAAGAGAATGGACGCCTGAACAAGGGGGTAAACTAACCGGCACTTGTAAGGTCATGCAAGTTTCTACTTCTGGCGATGCCAGAGTTGCGGCCTCTTACTCAACAGTAGTTGGGCAGATTCATAGTGGTGAAGGACATGAAAATGAACCGCTAAAAATATTTTATAAGAAATTTCCGGGCCATACCAAAGGGTCTGTATTCTGGAATTATGAAATCAATACAGCAGGCGATGATAATTCTGGAAGGTGGGAATATTCGGCCGCAGTATGGGGAAATGATATGTCCGTCATTGGAACAAGCAAAAATGAGTATCCTGCTGAGCCTGCGGATGGAATAGAATTAGGAGAAGAATTCAGTTATGAAGTAAATGTCTATAAAGGTATTATGTATCTCACATTCAAAAGTGATAACCATAAAACAAAAACATTTACAAAAAATCTCGTCGAGTCTGAATACCTAAAAAAATCAGACCTACCAGATCAAGTGCAGCAACTATTTGTACCTATAGGACAAGATGGGACCGAGCGTGCTACTGCCTATAGCGGAGAGCTGAATTATTTTAAACAAGGTGCTTATAACCAATCAAATGGTAAAAGTCCCGAAACAAATATGGTATGGTTCGCAGGTGCGGAAACCTATGGCGGTGATATCGCTAAGCAGTATGAAAATGGCTGCTATACCGAAGTGTGGTTTCTGGAAGCGACAGTGGGTCCAGGTACAATACCTAACAATAAGTGATTTTGGAGTTAGTCCTATATTCGCAATAATGTGTAGCGCAATACTCAAAAGTTGGAGGTCTCCGGCGGTCAGAAATATTCGAGTAGCAATATAGATTCGTGTAAAAAAAAGTACACATAAATTAAATAGAAACGGACATGATTGCCAATAATCAGATCCTTATTATTTTAAATAGAAATATAGAAAAATTATGGAACGATTTAGTGAAAAGTACATTACCTCAAAAGAAATGGAATGGGAAGAACTTGGAGGGGGAGTATCAAGAAAGTTTTTAGGTTACGATAACCAAATCATGATGGTAAAAGTGAAATTTCAGGAAGGAGCATTAGGCGCCCCACACCAACATTTTCATACACAAGCTACCTATTGTGTTTCAGGTAAATTTGAATTTGAAATTGATGGAGAAAAGAAAATTGTAGAAGCCGGAGATGGAGTTTACATTGAGCCTAATTTATTGCATAGCGCAGTTTGTTTGAAAGAAGGGATACTAATTGACACATTTAGTCCTGTAAGAGAAGATTTTTTAAGTGGTGACGGGGTATCTTATTTTGGAGATAAATAGTGATAATAAAAAACTAGCTCAACTCGGAAAGATTCTATGACGAAATAGGAATCGGTTTAAGATCATCAATAATAGTATTATCTAAAGAATATGAACAACAAATTAGCCGGAAAAAACGTACTTATCACCGCGGGTGCTCAGGGAATAGGTGAAGCAATCACCAAGCACTTTATCGATAGCGGTGCTAATGTTGCCATCCACTATTTTTCCAGTTCAGATACTGCGGACCAATTGACTGAATATGCAATTGGCAAAGGACAAAAAGCGGTTGCCATAAGTGGTGACCTAACGAAAGAAGTTGACGCGAATGTTTTGGTTGAAAAAACAGTAGCGGAAATTGGGGGTTTAGACATACTTATTAACAATGCAGGTTCACTTGTAGCTCGTAGAATGCTAAGTGAAATGACGGTGGAATTCTGGCAAAAGGTAATGGACATCAACCTCACATCTATGATGTTTGTAACGAGAGCTGCAGTTTCTCATCTTGCGAAAAATGACAACAGCAGTATTGTCAATTTGGCATCACTTGCGGGGCGCAAAGGCGGTCACCCTGGTTCGCTGGTTTATTCTACCAGCAAAGGAGCCATACTAACATTCACAAGAGCGCTCTCTTCAGAATTGGGCCCTAAGGGTATACGGGTCAACGCGGTTGCTCCAGGTCTTATCCTGGGAACTTCATTTCACAATACGCATACGACAAAGGAATCAGCAGCGGAGACAACGGCAAATATTCCAATCCAACGAGCAGGTAACGCCGATGACGTAGCAAGAGCGGTTTTATATTTGGCGTCAGAATATGATGGCTTTATTTCGGGTGCTACCCTCGATATAAATGGTGGGGTTTATAACATGTAGCTCCATATGCAAACGTATGTGGCGAGCTCATTTCAAAACATTAATGCCCGAGAATGTTAAATTTCCGATTAAATTTTTTTTAACGAAAAAATAACATATATTTGGTTATCCAATTTGGTAAACCAGTTTGGATAACCAAAAAACAATCAATTACAAATACCAATTAAAAAACTAGAATTCATGCTAAATAACTCATCATAATAAAAAAAAGGATGTGTGCACGCCCATCCTTCTAAACGGATTACTTCTTATTAGAGGGAAGTAATACTCAAAAACATGTTATGCTTTACTATAAACATGTATTCTGCAAAAATTACAACATTACGGATACTTCGCGGAATTAGTTAGATGGTAAAGTAAAGAATTAAATGAGAACATAATAATTCTCATTGTTTTAATAATGCCGGAAATAGGCATTCAGAAAATTAATTTGTACTCACAAAAACCAATTCAAATGAATTTATTAACAAAATTATTCCTGATAGGATTATTGCTTGTCAGTATTCCCATAGTTGCGCAGGATAGCTTTACCGTCTCGGGTACGGTAACTGATGCAGATAATCAACCGATACCCGGGGTAAATATCTTGGTTGTGAACACCACCAGGGGGAGTCAGACAGATTTTGACGGAAATTACTCCATTAATGTTTCAAGCGGCGAATCGCTTCGTTTCTCTTATTTAGGATTCGTGAGTGAGACCGTGGAGATTATCAATCAAAGAACTTTGAATATCACGCTTCAGGAAGACACGGCACAACTCGATGAGGTGGTCGTCATTGGTTATGGAACTCGAAAAAAATCCTCCTTAACAGGTGCTGTTGCCAAAGTAAAAGGTAGTGAAATTGCAGCTATACAATCAACTCGTGTTGATGATGCACTAGGAGGTAAGTTAGCTGGTGTATTGATTCAACAGCAGGATGGGGCGCCGGGTGCGGATCCAAAGATCCAGGTTAGAGCAGCATCATCGGTTAATGGTAATTCAGATCCACTGATTGTTGTGGATGGGTATCCTATTTCAGGAAGTTTAGCAACTGTTAACCCAAACGATATTCAAAGCCTGGAAGTATTAAAAGATGCTGCCTCCGCTGCTATTTATGGTTCCAGGGGAGCAAATGGTGTTATTCTGGTTACAACCAAAAAGGGAACAACGGGTAAACCTACTTTTAGTTTTAATACTTTCGCGAGCGTATCAAACAGGTATTTGAGTGATAATGAACAACTTAAGACAGCTGGAGAATGGGCCAATATATTAGAAACCGGTATAGCCAATGGCACTTATGATGTATCTGAATTGGACCCTGCATTTTTAAATTATAAGATAAATGCCTATAAAAATTCACCCGATGTAGTGGCTGTAGAAGATTGGCTTTTTCAAACTGGATTTAGTGAAAACTACGACTTCAGCATGAGTGGAGGAACCGAAAATGTAAATTACTTTGGTTCAATTGGTTATCAAAATACGACTGGTATTGTACAAACACAAGGGTATGAAAGAGCAAACATACGTTTGAATATCGATGCTAAATTGGGGGACAGGTTTAAGACAGGATTAAGTTTCAATGGATTTTACTCTAATAGAGATATCGTTGGTTGGGACCAGAGAGATCTCTTAAGAGCGTATAGCGTTCATCCTATTTACCATACAGATGCGTCTATTGCATTCGTTCAACAATTAGATTCTCAAGCACAGGCCCTGGGACTTGCTTCATTTGACTCTGGGTATAGAGGAGGTGATGCACCTTTTAATAATAGTATCTATACTTTAGAGCCCGGTGATACGGCTCAAGACTGGCACTATGGAAGAAGTGGTAATGGTATTGGAGGATCAGGTGATTCAGGTCCTGCAACGAAGCTTGACAATACAGACCGATATGAAACAACGTATTTCGGTAACCTTCAGTCTTATTTGCAATTCATGATCATAGAAGGTTTAAATATAAAAACCGTTCTGGGAGCTGATCTTACAGATACCCAGAACTTTTACTGGCGAGGACAGGAGTTTGATTCCAGGGCACGTTCAAATCAAACTAATTTGGATCAAACAGATTTAAAACGAACTTCCATTTTAAGTGTAACTACCTTGGATTATACGAAGACAATTGGTAAACATGACATAGGTGCAGTAGCTGGAGTTGAATTTCAAACTTTCTATACCAATGGAACCACTTTAGACGGTACTAATGTGCCATATACCGATATTATAAATTATAACCTGTTAGATCCTGCAGATATCAACGTAACAGAGAGGAAAGAGAAAGTTGTAAGAACTGGCATTTTTGGAAGAATTAACTATGCTTATGACGATCGTTATTTGCTATCGGCATCATTGAGAAGAGACGGAGCTTCACTCTTTGGTGAAAATAAAAAATATGCAACATTTCCAGCACTTTCCATTGGATGGAATTTACATAACGAATCTTTTTACAACTCAGACGCAGTAAGCTTAATAAAACCAAGGTTTAGTACCGGGTCTTTAGGTTCTACCTCTGATTTAGGGGCTTATAATTCATTGAGTCTTTTGAACCCTGCACCAACAATATTCGGGATTGGATATCTAATCCCGTCAGACGTGGCAAACCCGAATTTAACCTGGCAAACTAATACTGAGACTAACTATGGAATTGATTTAGGTTTTGCAAAAAATCGTGTTAGATTAAGTGTAGACTACTACACTTCCGATATTGAAGACATCTTGATTAATCAAAGTGTATCTGAAGTTCTCGGTACCACTTCAATAAGGCTTAATTCCGGTGATGTTAGAAGTTCTGGTTTGGAGCTTGAACTCTCTGCAGCCATTTTCCAAAAACCAGATTTCTCCTGGAATATTGGTGCCAACTTTTCTACGGTTAAAACAGAAATTACAGACCTGGGAGGTCTGGATCAATTACCTGATGTAATATACGGCCAGAGTGGTAGAGGTCCTGTGTTTAGAAATTATGTAGGTGGAGAAATTGGAGAAATGTGGGCAGTAGAAACCATTGGAAGAGTTGAAGATAGCTTTATAGAAGATCCCACGAGAGTTGTTGGTTTGAATAGTTCAGAATATTATGTCGTAGATCAAAATGGTGATGGTGTAATAGATAGGACAAGAACAGTTGAAGATGGTGGAGACTTAGTGAAAGCAGGACAAAATACACCAGATTTTTACTATGGTCTGAACAGTTCAATGAGATATAAGCTTTTTGACTTTTCGTTTCAATTCCAGGGATCCCAGGGAGGTGATGTTTTCAATATTGACCCGATTTACTGGCAATCAGAATTTGGTGGAAGATTACGAGATAGCTTTGATGCTAATGACGATGGCATTGCTGATGCTAATGGACAGTTTTATGACCAGTCAAGAAATCAACTAGACGCGCAGATACAAGATGCGTCTTATCTGGCATTGAGAAACCTGACTATAGGTTATACGATTGATGCAGATGTGACTAGCAAAATAGGTATAAGCCGTTTGAGACTATATCTTGCAGCCTCTAACTTGTTGTATTTATGGGGTAATGATTACACCTCTTTCAATCCAGAGGGTGTTGAAATTACAAACACTGGTTATTTAGGACCAACAACATATGGGGTGCAAGTAGGTGCAAGTCCGATTGTGAGAAGCTTTACGTTTGGTTTAAATGTTAATTTTTAAAATAAAAAAATGAAAACAGTATATAAATTATTATTGGGATCATTGTTGTTAATAACAGCATGTGAAAATGATTTGGATCAGGTTCCATCAAATATTGCCAGTTCAGATTCTTTGGAAGATTTTGATGGAGTTGTGAATGCGGCATATTACTATCAGCTCGGCGCTGTTACGCCAATGGCAGTGATGGGCGACTTCAGAGCAGACAATGCTCTAATGGACGAAGAACCATATCCTGAATTTGATAGATACGGTCCTAATTTAACGGTTATGGAAGATCAATTTTTCGGACCTTTCTATACGGCATTATACAAGGCTATATTAAGTGCGAATAATGTAATTGAAAATTCTACAGATCCTGGTGATATTGGTGAAGCTAGTTTTTTAAGGGCTTTGTCTTACTTTAAACTAGTGCTGGTTTTTGGTGATGTGACAGTAAATTTAGTTCCTAACCCTAGTACAACAGATCCATCTATTTTGGTAAGACAACCGGCTGCTGATGTTTATAATAACGTGATTATTCCTGATTTGCAAAATGCAATAGCAGCTTTAGGTACAGAAATAGTAAATGGAAGGGCGTCTAAATACGCAGCTCAAGGATTGCTGGGCAAAGTATATATGCACAGAGGCAATTTTGGCAGTGCGGAATCACATCTGGCTGCTGTTGTAAACGGAGCTGCTGCTGCAGGGATTAGTTTACAAGCCAACTATGCTGACATTTTTGGTGAGATAAATGATTTGAATTCAGAAATCATATTTGCAACCCAGGTATCAAGTTCTATAGTGGATGAATATCCAGATTCGGAGTTTTGGTCATGGTATGGTGGACTTGATACAAAATCTCTGATGCCTTTAGATCCGGATTTAATTGCTGCTTTTGATGCTAGTGATGCTAGTGGCGGAGGTACAGATTTAAGAAGAGCGGTAAATATTGATGAGCTACTTATGGCGTCTCCAAAATTTCCTCAAACAGGAGGTCCTGATCACGACTGGATAGAACTGAGATTAGCAGATGTTATTCTATTATATGCAGAAGCATTGAATGAGAATGGTGCTTCTCCTGAAGCTGTACTCGATCTATTAGATCCTATACGAACCAGGGCTGGCTTAACACCTTTGGATCATACGGTCCTAAATACTACGGCTTTGGTTAGACAGGCTATCTATGATGAAAGGAGATTAGAGTTGGCCTTTGAAGGACACAGATGGTTTGATTTGGTTAGAACAGGTACTGCAGATGCTGAAATGGGAGAAACGATTGATAGTAATTATCTTTTATTTCCAGTTCCAATTTCAGAAATTCTTGCGACCAATGGAGTGATTACTCAGAATCCTGGGTACTAGGGCATTATTATAAGTTGATCATTATTATGGTCAAGAAATATAAAAATAGTTGTTTGAGTTAGTTTTTTACAAGTGGTATAGCCGGCCCTTGGCAGGGCCGGTTTACCCATAAAATACTAAATTGGTAAGTAATCAGTTTTTTTATCCAATAGATGTTTTGTATTACGAGATTAATTGTTATAAATTTCACCAACCAATCTGGTTAACCAATTTTAATACGAAAAATAATTTATTGATATATGAAATTAGAAATCCTAACAAAAAGTGAGAATCGTGAAATTCAAAATACGATAATAACTAAAATCCGGGATTTGATCAATTTTAAGAATTTGGAACCTGGTGATAAGTTGCCTTCCGAAAGAATGCTATCTGAAAAATTTGGAGTAAGTAGGGGTAATGTCCGAGAGGCAATCCAAACTTTAGAGTATTATGGAATTTTAAAAACAATTCCACAAAGTGGCACATTTGTAGCCAATATTGGAGTGATTGCAATGAATGGTATGATCGAAGATATTCTTCGGTTGGTAGATCCGGATTTCAAATCCCTGGTTGAAACCAGAATACTCCTGGAATTAAAAACCGCCAGGCTTGCAGCTTTAAGGAGAACCAATGTGGACCTGCAATCAATGCGGAACGCTTTGGATGCTTATACAGCGAAGGTACTTAATGGAGAAGATGCCGTTCAGGAGGACTTGCTTTTTCACCTGGCGATTGCAGAGGCGTCTGGTAACAGTACCATGATTAGGTTAATGCTCATTATTACTCCAGGGATATTAACAAATTTTGAAAAATACCACGTTTGTGATGTTAACCAGGCATTTATAGGGATACAGGAACATGAAGATATTTATAAGGCCATTGAAAGTAACGATCCTAAATTGGCTAAAGAGAAAATGAAAGTTCATTTTAAAATGCTTTACCAGTATTGTTATAACATAAAAGACTAATCAAATACCAGAGGATAAGATTGCACGCTTTTATCTTCAGGAAATAGTAATGGAGGGAAATCTATACTTAATCATTTTTACTATAAAAATTCTTTGTAATTGATTCAGTTGAATACTCCCAGTGTTTTTCGGTAATATTATGTAATTCTAACAGAAGTAGGTCTCTGACTTATTTAACGGTGCATGTTTTTGTTAGGTTAAATACGATCTGGCATCCACATTAATTAAATATCAAATTATGAAAGTTAAGGGATTAAGATGGTGGATTATTGGGTTAATATTCTTATCAACAGTTATTAACTATATAGACAGAAGTGCGCTTGGTATTATGTGGGGAAGTGAAGATCTCGAAGGTTCAATTTCGTATTCATTAGGCCTTACAAAAAGTGATTATGGTAATATTCTTAACATATTTATGGTTGCCTATGCTCTGGGGCAACTTTTTTCAGGTAAATTATTTGATAAAGTAGGAACAAAAATAGGATACGTTTTAAGTATAGGAATTTGGAGTTTATCTACAATGCTACATGCAACAGTAACAGGATTTAAATCTCTTGCTTTTTTTAGAACTACTTTAGGTGTTTCTGAAGCTGGAAACTGGCCAGGAGCTGTAAAAAGTAATGCCGAATGGTTTCCAATTAAAGAACGGGCCATAGCGCAAGGTTTGTTTAATGCCGGGGCATCTATAGGCTCAGTTATTGCTCCTTTACTAATAGCAACTTTCTATGTTGCCTATGGATGGAGAATCACATTTATAATTGTTGGAGCTATGGGTTTGCTATGGATTATACCTTGGTTAATTATTAATAAAAAAGGACCAAAATACCATCCCTGGATTACAGAAGAAGAACGACAGTATATCGTTGAAGGGCAAAGCGAAGCAGATCAAAATGAAACAGAAGATACAAAAGGAAAATCTTTAACAGAGATCCTATCATTTAGAGAATCCTGGGCTGTAGTAGCTGGTAGATTCTTCTTAGAGCCAATTTGGTGGTTATTTGTAGGCTGGATGCCAATTTATTTATTTGATGTATATGGATTTAATGTAAAAGAGGTTGGTATGTTCTTATGGGTGCCATATGTAGGTGCAGCTATTGGAAGTATTGCAGGAGGATATGTTTCAGGAAAAATTATTGCCAAATCAAATTCAATTGATAAGGGTAGAAAAATAACAATTTTAATTGGCGGAATTATCATGTTATTAGGTCTAATAGCAACTGTACTTATTGGTGATACTGCTGAAAAATTTGTAGTCATTGTGTTCTTTGTGTTATTCGGATTCCAATTTGCTATTAGTAATGTGCAGACACTTCCAAGTGATTTCTTTGGCGGAAAATCTGTAGGATCATTAGCAGGATTAGGAGGAATGATTGGCGTATTCTCTGTAATTATTATGAACTTTTTAGTTCCTATAGTTGTAGATAAATTCTCTTATACTCCAATTTTTATAGCAATAGCAATATTTGTCCCTCTTGGCGTAGGATCTATATATTATTTCGCAAGAAAAATTAAATCAGTTGAATAAAAAAATCGATAAAAAATATTTAAAAACTAAAGAAAACCTAAAATGAATAAAAACAAAGATAAAGTAGCAGTTGTAACAGGAGCAACTGGGGGTATTGGATTCGCAGTGGCAAAAAGATTAGGTGAAGATGGATATACCGTGGTATTAAACGGAATTGAAGATGAAGCGGGAGCTAAACGAGTTGAAGAACTTGCGGCGGAAGGAATTGCTGCAGAGTATTATGGATTTGACGTTACTAAAGATGAACAAGTAACATCAAATATCACTAAAATTGGAGAAAAGTATGGCAGAATTGATGTGCTGGTTAATAATGCCGGAGGTTTAGGGGGAAGGTCCAGGTTTGAAGAAATGACAACAGATTTTTACAGATTTGTAATGGCGCTAAACCTTGATTCTGTATTTTTTGCTTCAAGAGCTGCGATACCGTTTCTTAAGAAGGGAGATCACCCTTCTATAATTAACTATACCTCAAATGCAGGATGGACCGCAGGAGGACCTGGAGCTGGTATTTATGGAACATCTAAAGCCGGAGTACATGCTTTAACAAGAGCATTGGCGAAAGATTTAGCTGAATATGGGATTAGAGTAAATGCCGTATCTCCCGGTACAATTGACACGCCTTTCCATGCTCAAATTAAAGCAACTAAACCGGAAGTTTTTGCTTCTTGGGCAAATAGTATTATGTTAGGAAGATTGGGCCAGCCAGAAGATGTAGCTTCTGTTGTTTCATTCCTGGCAAGTAAGGATGCATCTTTTATAACAGCTGAAACTATTCAAATTGGTGGTGGGCAAGCATTAGGAATTTAGTATTTAACATAAGAATGAGTAAATTAAAAGGTAAAGTAGCAATAGTTACCGGAGGTGCAAGAGACATAGGCCTAGCGATATCTGTTAAACTTGCAAAAGAAGGTGCCAAAGTAGTGGTAAACTACTTTAATTCTGAATCTGAAGCAAAGGAAACAGTAGATAAAATAAAAGCTGCAGGAGGTGAAGCTATGGCAGTAAAAGCTGATGTATCAAAACTAGATGATATTGAGAAACTAAAGGCGAAATCGGTTGAAGCATTTGGAGATAAAGTCGATATTTTGGTTAGTAATGCAGGTGGTCTTTTTGCGCGTAGAACATTACAGGAATTTGATGAAGCATTTTATAATTTGGTTATGGATGTCAACTTCAAATCTGTAGTGTTTATAATGCAGGCATTTGTACCTTTAATGGGTAAAGGTTCCTCTATAATTAACCTTTCTTCACAAGCTGCAAGAGATGGCGGCGGTGGCGGTTCTTCTTTATACGCTTCTTCCAAAGGTGCTGTATCTACCTTTACAAGAGCCATGTCAAAGGAGCTTGGGCCTAAAGGAATTCGAGTAAACGCGCTCTGTCCAGGTTTAATAGGAACTAAATTCCATGATGACTTTACAAAAGATGACGTTCGTACAAAGGTTGCTGCAATTACCCCGCTAAGAAGAGAAGGTTCAGCTGCTGAAGTGGCAGATTTAGTTGCATATTTAGCTTCAGATGAATCCTCATTCCTTACTGGAAATAATGTAGATATAAATGGAGGATTAGCATTTAGTTAATCACTAAAAATGAAAATAAGATGAAAAAAGTTGTGACTTTTGGAGAGATAATGTTACGTTTAGCTCCACCCGGATTTTTACGTTTTTCTCAAACTAACAGCTTTGATGTCATTTATGGTGGGGGAGAATCTAATGTAGCTGTGTCATTGGCAAATTATGGAGTGCCAGTCGACTTTGTTACTCGTTTACCTGAAAATGATATCGGGCATTGTGCTTTAATGGAAATGCGCAAGAGGGGTGTTAATACTCAAAATATAATTTTTGGCGGTGAACGCTTAGGTATTTACTTTTTAGAAACAGGTGCCGTAAGTCGTGGCAGTAAGGTGGTCTATGACAGGGCACATTCTGCAATTTGCGAGATTGAACCAGGCATGATCGATTGGGCAAAGGTATTCGATGGGGCAGGTTGGTTTCATTGGACCGGTATTACTCCTGCAATTTCACAAGGAGCAGCAGACGCTTGTCTGGAAGCAGTGAAAGTTGCCAGCAAGATGGGCATTACCATATCAACGGACTTGAATTACCGCGCAAAATTATGGCAATACGGAGGAGACCGTGAGGCAATTATGACTGAATTGACTTCATACTGTGATGTTATTCTTGGCAATGAGGAAGATGCCGAAAAACATTTTGGTATTAAACCCGAAGGGCTCGATATTACAACCCAGGGACATGATGTAAAAGCTGAGGCCTTCTTATCAGTCTGCAAACAGATGATAACTAAATTCCCTAAAGCTAAAAAAGTGATTACCACCTTAAGAGGATCCATTTCAGCTTCACACAATACCTGGGCGGGGGTACTTTACGATGGAAAGAAAATGTATGAGACCAGACAATATCAGATAACACATATTGTGGATAGAGTAGGAGGAGGCGATTCTTTTATGGGGGGATTAATTTATGGCTTATTAAAATACCCTGAAGATGATCAGAACGCCCTTGATTTTGCGGTAGCAGCATCTTGTTTAAAACATACCATAAAAGGCGATGCCAACCTGGTTACGGTAGATGAAGTACAAAAATTGGCTGGCGGTGATGCCTCAGGGAGGGTAGCAAGATAAGTCAACATTATTTATAAGATTACCTAACGTTTATAACTTTTTCTTAATTGTCTAAAAGCAAATCAATACTGATAATTTGTGGAGGTGGTCCGGCACCAGGAATTAATTCTGTAATCAGTACGGTCGCCAAGGCTTTTTTGAAGGATGGTTATAGGGTATTAGGTCTTCATGAAGGGTTCAAAGGTATATTTAGTGAGGATCCGGATATTAAAGAGTTCGATTTTGATCATGCCGATAGAATTTTCAGCCGTGGTGGCTCTACCTTAATAATGAGCCGTTTTAAACCGAGGAATGAAAAACTCAATACGAATCTTTTTTTGGAAAACAACGTAAAACTATTGGTTAGTATAGGCGGTGACGATACCGCATCTACTGCAAATAGAATAACAGCATTTTTGGAAAAGGAGAATATTTTCATCTCAAATATCCATGTGCCCAAAACAATTGATAATGATCTGCCCTTACCTGATAGAAATCCAACTTTTGGATTTCATTCAGCAAAAGATGAAGGGGTGCGTATAGCAAATACAACATATGAAGATGCGCGTACAAGTCAAAATTGGTTCGTAATGTGTGCCATGGGAAGATCGGCCGGGCATTTGGCATTCGGGATTGCGACAAGTTGCCATTTTCCTATGATGATCATCCCAGAAATGTTTGATAAGACCAGCATTACTTTGGATAAAGTGGTTCGGCTTATAATTTCATCCATCATTAAAAGGAAGGTTGAAAATATAAATTATGGGGTAGCAATGGTAAGTGAGGGAGTTTTTCATTCAATGCCAAAATCCGAATTAGATAAAATTGGTATTAATTTTACCTATGATGATCATGGTCACCCTGAATTGGGAAATGTGAGCAAATCGCATATTTTTAACATGCTTCTCCAAAAGGAATTAGAAGAACTAGGAATAAACGTTAAGAGCAGACCAGTAGAATTGGGTTACGAGCTTCGTTGTTGTCGACCCATAGGATTTGACCTCACCTTGTGTACGCTTTTAGGGCTTGGGGTTAAAAAATTATTTGATAAAGGTCTTAGTGGTTGTATGGTCACGGCAAATTCCAGAGGGGAGATATCACCACTTTTTTTGTCCGAAATACAAGATGAGGATGGAAAAATACCTCCTCGATTGGTGGATATAAACTCTGAATTTGCAAACCTATGTTTTCAAAATCTGGATTATTTAAGCGAAGATGACTATGCAGCTGCAAAGAAGTATTTAAATAACCCTGCTAAGTATGATTTTAAAAGAATATTAAACTAAATATAAAATATAGTGGCACAGTATTCAAGAATTGAAGTAGCATCGGTAATGAAGGAAACAGGAATGGTTCCTTTGTTTTATCACCCTAATGTTGAATTGGGAAAAAAAGTATTAAGGGCCTGCTATGATGGTGGGGCAAGGCTTATGGAGTTCACTGCTAGAGGTGATTATGCCTTTGAAGTGTTTTCAGAACTGAACAAATATGCGATAAAAGACATGCCGGGAATGATTATGGGCGTAGGATCTATAACAGATGCGGGGGCTGCAAGCATGTTTATGCAAATGGGAGCCAACTTTATTGTGACCCCATCACTAAGAGAAGATATTGCAATTGCCTGCAATAGAAGAAAAGTATTGTGGTCGCCAGGTTGCGGTTCCTTGACAGAAATCAATAGGGCTGAGGAATTGGGATGTGAGATCGTGAAGTTATTTCCGGGAGATCTTTATGGCCCCGGTTTTATAAAAGCAATTAAAGGGCCACAACCCTGGACTAGTATTATGCCAACCGGTGGTGTGAGTACAGAAGAAGCAAATCTTAAAGCATGGTTCAATGCCGGGGTTACATGTGTGGGTATGGGATCTAAACTTATTAGTAAAGAAATTTTATCAAATAAGGATTATACCGGATTAGAGAATAAGGTTAAAGAAACCTTATCCCTTATTTCTAAGCTCCGAGCTTAAATTCAAAATTTTTCCATCTAAACTATATTCTCAGATATAGTAATAATCCTAACAGAAAAATATCACGCTAAAGAATCTACTATGGGTGAAACCAAAAAGAGTAAATCAATTTTTAAGAGGCTTCTGGCGCTGATTTTAGCTTTCGGCCCCGGTATTTTCGCTATTGGTTATACCATTGGAACCGGAAGCGTCACTTCAATGATAGTAGCCGGCAGTACTTACGGGATGCAATTGTTATGGGTACTCCTAATTAGCTGCATATTTTCAGGACTACTGATGTATGCCTATGGGAATTATGCACTGATTTCAGGTGAAACGGCACTTTACAGTTTTAAAAGACATATAAAAGGAGGAAGGCTAATTGCCATACTCATTATAATTGGAATTTCTTTTGGTCAATGGAATTCTCTTATGGGTATTTTAGGAATCTCAGCAACTATTATTTATGAAATATTTCTAATATATTTCCCTCAATTAGAAGGGGTTAGATATGAAAGCGTTCTGTTAATTGCAGTTGTGGTTATTGCAATTATGTACGCCTTATTGCTCGTTGGTAAATACACTTTTTTTGAAAAGATTCTGGTCATATTTGTAACCATAATGGGGCTTTCTTTTATAATATCCCTTTTTATGGTACATCCACTGCCGGAAGAAGTGATACGGGGATTGGTACCATCTATCCCCGATGTTAAAGGAGGTAAAATGATGGTGGCGGCATTCGTTGGTACAACCATGGCTGCAGCTACATTTTTATCAAGACCCCTTTTTGTTAAAGGAAAAGGCTGGAATATCAATAATTTAGATCAACAAAAAAAAGATGCGATTATTGCGGCTATTCTGGTGTTTATAATAAGTGGCTCCGTAATGGCTGTTGCAAGTGGTGCGCTGTTTCATCAGGGCCAACCTGTTACCCGGGTACTGGATATGGTGAATACTCTGGAACCAATTGCCGGTAAATTTGCATTAACACTTTTTTTCTTTGGAACCCTGAGCGCCGGATTATCTTCCATTTTCCCTTGTTTACTGATAGCTCCTATTTTATTGGCCGATTATCAATCGGGAGAATTAGATACGAATTCACGTCAGTTTAGAATTATTACGGCAATTGCCTGCTTGTTTGCTTTAATCGTGCCTGTATTTGGTGCTAATCCCATTGAAATGCAAATTTTATCACAAGTCTTCAACGTTTTTGTTTTACCAGTAGTGATATTTGGAATTCTTCTACTGATAAACAATAGGAAAATAATGAAAAACCATAAAACCAGCATTTGGATTAATCTTGGTTTAGGCGCTTCTTTACTTTTTTCATGTATTATTTCTTATAATGGCGTACTGGCACTTCTGACGTACTTTTAAACACACAATGATTTAAGCAATATTTTAGTTTAATTGTGGCAAATAAAAAAGCCATCAGTTATGATGGCTTTGAATTTAGTTTTGGTATTCAGGACTTAGTCGATGACTTCCACATTTACTGCGTTCATTCCCTTTTGTCCTTTTTCCAAATTAAACTTTACGTTGTCGTCCTCATTAATTTCATCAATAAGACCACTTTGGTGTACAAAAATGTCTTCTTCAGAATTAACTGGTTTTATAAAACCAAATCCTTTGGCCCTATTAAAAAATTTCACTGTTCCTTCTTCCATTACTTTGATATTTATTATTAATTATATTATTTAATTCTTGTTTTTATATTTTTGTCAATTCTTTAGTGCTATTACCTTTAAAGGCGATACTTTGCCTAATTCTTTTAACATTTTGATATGGTCCCAAATAGCGGATGCAAGAGTGCTTTTGGTATGATACGGAATGCCGTATTCCTTAGCCGTAAGTTCTACAATACCAGATATTTTTTTATAATGGATATGACAAATATTAGGCAATAGGTGATGCTCTATTTGGTAATTTAACCCCCCAATTAACCATGATAAGAACCCGCTTTTTGGCGAAAAATTACTGGTCGTTGCCAATTGATGTGCATACCAGTCACCTTCCAGCATGCCATCTCCATCAGGTAAGGGAAATTCTACGCTGGGCGTGATATGTGATACCTGAAACACAATACTGATTAAAATACCAGTCATAAAGTGCATACTAAAAAAAGCCAGAATAATGATCCATGGTGCAAGAGGTACTATCAAAATTGGTAAGATTAATGCATACGAATAATAGAAAAGTTTCCATCCTATTAATTTTGCCAGTTCCGTTTTAAATTCATTTTTTTTACTAAAAAAACCTTTTTTTCTATAACGATTTATTCTGACAAAATCCTTAGAAGTGATCCAGGAAATGGTAGACAGACCGTAGAAAAACCAGACATATATATGCTGAAACTTATGTAGCCGGTTCTTTTTCGCATGCGGTGAAAAACGCAGGACAGACGGAGGATTTATATCATCATCTGATTGATCTATATTTGTATATGTATGATGTAAAACATTGTGCTGTATCCTCCATACTGTGGAGTTTGCACCAATAAGGTTCATGGTGTAGCCAAGGTATTTGTTAACGTATTTATTCGTGGAATAAGAACCGTGAATGGCATCATGCATAATACCCATACCAATTCCTGCCATTCCTAGGCCACTAATAAGGTATAGTATAAATAGCATTCCTGCACCTGTTATAAAACCACTATTGATAATTATAATTGGTAAAACAAATAAGGATAACATAAGTATGGTCTTTAAAACCATGCTCTTGTTTGCATGTTTACTAAGTTCATTTGTTTTAAAATATGTATTGACTCTTTCTTTTAATGTCTTAGAAAAATCTGAACTTCTTCTTTTTGAAAATTTTGGATTTTTAATACCGGAATATTTTAATTTTATAGCTTTTTCCCGGCTTTTGAGATTAACGAACGTATTTATTCCTTGTTCATTAAAAACGGTGGGGCGGTAAATAATTTGAGAATTTTTGGAGAAACTAATTGAAGTATATGAGGAAAATTACTTTTCACTTAAAAGCACTTCTAAATCAGAATCTCTTTTTCCTATTATTGGCGTATAAAATGGTTTTAGCACTATTGCTATTAAAAAACTGAAGAGAGCGGGAGTAAATTAAAGATCCGGGTAGATCAAAATAAAGGTAGGCTTTCTGACCTTCTAACGTTGCAAAGGTACCTTTTATTTGAACTAGCATTCCAAATAATGTGTTAAAGTGCTAAAAATGAACAATTTATTTGTAAGTCTGGTTATTCAAATTGTTCTTCCACATCTATTAAATTGTCGTCCGGGATGCGATCAATCATTTTATTATAAGGATCTATTCCAGCCTTTATTGGTAATTTTCCCATTGTATAAGTAAAGGAAATTTTGCCTGGCATTATGGCTATCTGATCTAAAATCAAATATTGATTATATTCTCCTTCTTAGCTTTAATGGTTGGTTCATCTTTCTTCTCATTTACAAAATACATATCCATCATCCCTTTGTTTTTAACATGTATCTGCCCCCGATGTTCACATGCATAGCTATCTCTGATAAGTAAGTAGGTACTTTGAGAGACATTTACCCTTCCCGGTTCCGATAAGGATTCCATACGCGCCGCTACGTTCACCGTATCGCCCCAGATGTCATAGGCAAATTTCCGGGTGCCTACGACGCCGGCAATAATGGTTCCTGTATTGATGCCAATACGGACATCGAAGGGAACAATATCCTTAGGTGGGTTGAGTTTGGTTTCTTCCATCACCTGTGCAATTTCAAAAGCGGCCTGTACCATTTTATAAGGATGGTCTTCGGTAGGAAAGGGTAATCCCCCTGCGCACATATAGGCATCACCTATGGTTTTAATTTTTTCGAGCTCATATTTTTCCATAATGGCGTCGAACTTCGAAAAATAATAATCCACCGTTTTAACCAGTAACTCCGGGGATAGATTCTGTGAAAAACTGGTAAATCCTTTAAAATCTGTAAACATGACAGTCACCGATTCAAATTTTTTGGCCTTTACCTTACCAAATTGTTTTAGTTCCAGTGCGGTCTCATCCGGTAGGATATTTAATAACAGATTTTCAGATCTGTTTTTCTCCTCTTCGATGATCTTATTCGTTTTCTTTACATAACGGTATCTTTTGTAGGATCCTACAGCAAGTACAAAGACTAAAATCAAGGATAAAATACCGCCGTAGATGACATACTTCTGTCGCTCTACCTGTAATTCGGAGATTTCGGCTTCCTGCTCCAACAAACCTATTTCATCCTGTTTCTTGTCAAGGTCAAAATCGAATTGTAAGCCGCGGATTTTATCATCCGTTGCTACATTAAAGAGGGAATCTTTCTTAGCGATCAGTTGGGTTTGGTATTTAAAGGCATTTAGGTAATCTCCCTGATTGGCATAAGCCACGGAAAGTCCTTCATAAATGTCCTTCAATTCAAATTTGATGCCCATTTCATTTGCAATGGATTCCGCTTCCTTAAACGCCCTTGAGGCCTTTGGAAAGTCATTGTTCTGGTAAACCTTCCCAAGTTCAATCAGGGCCTGTACCATTTGCAGCTGTTGGTTGTTCTCTTTGGCATTTTGGTATGCCTGGTCCAGATAGTCTATTGCTTTAAATGTATCACCCATTTTAAATTCCACGATGCCCAGCTTGGTGAGGTTGTTGGCATAGTTGGCAGTATTTTGGGTCAAAGGCAATGCATCCTGATAGTATTTCAAGGCGTCATCAAACTTCCCCTGCAGCAGGTAGATCTCTCCCTCCCCCATTAAATAGGATGTCGTTATTTGGGGTTCGTTCAATCCTGGCAAATACTTAGGGATCCGGTTAAAGTATTCCAACGCCTTGTCATGGTCCTTGGGGGTGTCCCCATACACACCACCAATATTTAACAAAGCCGAAGCAATCCGTAAGGTGTCCTGTATTTTTTCCGCAATGCTTAATGACCTCAGATAAAAATCGATCGCCTTTGTATTACTTCCCTGGCTGTAA
>NZ_CAMYIP010000107.1 GCF_947258525.1 uncultured Eudoraea sp. | reverse complement strand
TCCATAGATCGAAATATTAAAATTAGTTTCTATGATTTTGAGGATAAGATAAAACTCTACTTAAAAGGTGCATTGGCAGAGCAGCTATTTACATCGAACCTCAATGCCAAGATCAAAGGGAGTTCAGACAGAATGCTTCAAAAAGTACTGGAATTGGATAGCCCAACAATTCAACAAAAAGAAAAAGAACAGACTTAATTTAGTTACTATTCGTCTTCTATTTTTTTCTGAATTTTTTTGGAAGTCATATATATTAAGAGCAGTAAAATAGCGCACAGAGAGGCCACAATCCCTATCAAAGCAACAACACTATTTCCTTTAAAAGGCTCGTCAAAATCAATAAGCGTAACATTGTAAGTTATAAGTACGAGTGCCAGGATAATAAGTACTATAAATAATGTTCTATTCATATTAGTTGTATCTGGTTTATTTACCCCTTTGTTTCACCGCAATTAATGCTAAAAAAGTTGGTTAATATTTGAAGTAAATAACTTAACTGCTATAGCTAATAATATAACTCCAAACACTTTCCGGATTATGTTAATCCCGTTCTTTCCAAGTATCCTTTCAATTGCTTTTGACGATTTTAAAACGATATAGACAAAAATAACATTAATTATAATAGCCACAATTATGTTCTCTACGTGAAATTCTGCCCTTAAAGAAAGGAGAGCAGTCATTGTACCTGCACCGGCAATAAGAGGGAATGCAATTGGAACAATAGAAGCACTCTCTGGCTCATCGTCTTTATATAGTGCAATCCCCAGAATCATTTCAATTGCTAAAAAGAACAGGACAAAGGCACCCGCCACCGCAAATGAATTTACATCTATCCCTATTAGCTTTAAAATTTCCTCACCAATAAAAAGAAAAGCTACCATAATAGCTGCCGCCACAATAGTGGCCTTACCAGATTGTATATGGCCCACTTTATTTCGTAAACTAATAATAATTGGGATGCTACCAACTATGTCTATGACTGCAAAAAGGATCATACTTGCCGAAGCTATTTCTCTTAAACTAAAATTCATCAGTCTTTCAATTTTTAAAGGCTCGCAAATTTACGTTATACCAGAGGTAGTTGGATCACAGAAAGACAAATATTTTATAATTGTAAAATTCAATAATTATCTTTACCACCTTAATTCTGTAAGATGTTTCAAATTGGCAAAGCCATTATCTCTGATGATATTTTGGAAAAGGATTTTGTATGCAATTTATCTGCATGCAAAGGCACCTGCTGTATAGACGGGGAGGCAGGAGCTCCATTAGAGGATAAGGAGACCGAAATTCTAGTGGATATCTATGCTGATGTTAAGCCTTACCTCAGGCCTGAAGGAGTTTTGGCTATAGAAGAGCAAGGTGCCTTTGTAAAGGGTGCAGATGGTGAATGGGAAACACCTTTGATTAATAAGGAAGAATGCGCATATGTCGTATATTCGGATAAGGGGATAGCGAAATGTGGCCTTGAAGAAGCTTTTAATAATGGAGCTACAAAATGGAAAAAACCGGTTTCCTGTCATTTATATCCTATACGAATAAACGAGTATGAAGAACTAACAGCGGTGAATTATCATAAATGGCAAATTTGTGATCCCGCATGTTCTCTGGGAGAAGAATTACAAATTCCTATTTACAAGTTTGTAAAAGAGGCACTTATTCGAAAATTTGGAAAGGAATGGTATAAAAAATTGGAAAATATTGCCTTAGATAATTCTAAATAGTAGGAATATTTAATATTATCCTTGTACCGGAAGCTTCACCCTGCTTATCAAAAAGGTCTTGAATTTCTATCTCAAATGTATTTTGGTAATCTTTAGAAAAATTAGCCAAACGCTCCTTGGTGATACCAATCCCTATAGATTTTCTTTTTAAAACCTTACTTTCTTTGAGTTTTTCCGCAGCTTCTCTTCCAACTCCATTATCAGTTATAGATATATTTATGTACCCCTCTTTTTCCCTGCTTATTTGCAATATGATAGACTTTTCACCTTCTTTTGAAGAGAGGCCATGCCATAGTGCATTTTCCAAAAAAGGCTGAAGAATAAGGGAAGGAATTTTAATTATATGGGGATCAATACCTTCATCTACAATTACTTTAAAATCAATTTCATTAGAAAAGCGGATGTTTTCAATGGTCATATACAATTCAATCGTTTCCAATTCTTCAGCCAATGGAATTTCCCTGACAGAAGAAGATTCAAGTATTTTACGTACTAATTTCGAAAACTTATTCAGGTAATGAACAGCATTCTTTTTTTCATTGTTTATGATATAGAGTTTTATAGAATTTAGTGAATTAAATAAAAAATGGGGATTCATCTGGCTTCGCAGCATACTCTGTTCAAGGGTGAGCAGTTTCTTATCACTTTTGAGCTGGGTTTGCCTGTATAAAATATAAAGCATTAACGTAAAAAGGGCTACCAATAATGCGCCAATCAATAAGGTATTTTGATTTCTGCGCAGCTTTAAATTCATTATTTCATTCTCCTTTGCAAGCACTTGTATCTGATTGTTCTTTTTTTCTGTCTCAGAAAGATTAATTAAATCAGCTACATAGCGCCTATTGCGATCATTTGAAATTTTTTCCTCCACATCTACTGCTTCCAAAAAGAATTCTTTAGACTTTTTGAAATCGTCCTGGCTTTCCCATAAATCCGCTAAAAAGGAGTATGCCTCTTCCATTTCACTTAGCAGATTATATTTTTTGGCTATTTCCAGGCCTTTATTTAGATTTATCTCTGCCTCTTTAAAGTTCTTATCTTGGAGTTGTGCCCAGCCTATATTTAAATATATCTCAGAAATAATCTTCATATCGCCCAGATCTTTGGCCAATTCAAGGATAGATTCTAAAATATCAAGAGCTTCACTGATATTGTTTTGATGAACATATACATGAGCTATCCCCATATTAGATATAACATGGATCCTTTTAGACCCTATTTTTTCATTAATGGCCAACGATTGTTCATAATTTTCAAGTGCTTCTTCCAGCTTACTCTCGGCCTCAAGACATTCGCCAATATCCTTATAATTCATGGCGAGACCTGTAAGGTTTCCCAGTTCGGTCTCAAGCGTTATGGATTTCCTGAAATTGGCAACAGCAAGATCATATTGACCTAGAGTTCTATAGATATGGCCAATACTGTTCACGGAAAAATTTAAGTTCCTTTTTATATCCTTATTAGGTTGTTCCAGAGCCTCAGAAAGATCTATTGCTTTTTGCGCGCAATCCAGCGCTGAGGGTATTGCCTCTGTTCGCCTATAGGCAGAACTCAACATTGTTAAACTGTAAATTTGAAATTCTGTATTGTTATTTTCCACAGCCGCCTCTAAAGCCATTTGATGTAGTCTGATTGCCTTGTCGTAGAGGGAATAATCTCTATAAGCAATGCCCAATTTGTTCAATGCATAAGAGGCACCCGCATAGTAGTTTTCCCTAACTGAAGCATTTGCAAAATAACGCATCAAACTGGTATCTTGCTGAATAGGCTTTAGTACAAGCTCCAGGTCATTATAAGACTGAGAAGCCTTTGATATGAGGTTTTCGGTTGTTTCCTTGAAATTTTTGCCTCTTATCTGAGCATTGGTTTCATGCAAGAAGAAGGTGATACTAATACAAAAGAGCAAGGAATAATTAATGAAAGCTGAAGAGACATAGGGGATTTTAAAACGCATTAACATAGGTAATTCTCCAATTGATTATAACAAATCTAAAAAATCACTCTTTTTTTGACGAGACACCGGTATTTTATGATTGGATTGAAGTACAACATATCCGTCTGTTTTGAGAAACTCCTTAATTTTTGTAAGATTAATTATATACGAGTTGTGTATCCTGAAAAAGGAATCATTTGGCAGTAACTCATTTACCTCTTTTAGTTTTTTAGTAAGTACTATCTTGTTGCCATCTGAAAGGTAGATAGTACTATAATTACCATCAGATTCAGCATACAAGATTTCCTTGCTTTCCAGGAATACCAGTTTCCCATCGGTATTGAAGGTAATTTTTTTATGCTTTTCATTCGCATTAAAATTCAGTAGAATTTTTTCAAGTCTGTCTGCAGTATAAGATCTGGCATTAAACTTTTTAATTTTTACAATGGTATCTTTTAAGTCGTCGGTATCTATTGGTTTTAGCAAATAATCAATAGCCTCATTCTTTAGTGCTTTTATCGCATATTGGTTGTAGGCTGTGGTTATCACAACTGGAAAATCCTTATTACTTAATTTTTGAATGAATTGAAATCCGTCCATGGTAGGCATTTCAATATCTAAAAATAAGCAATCAGGTGTATTGTTACTAAGATAACTCAACGCTTCATAGGGATCGGTAAAAGAAGCAACTACATTTATTTCATCACTGAAATTTGTCAATTCCCATGAAAGGCTCTGAAGCGCTTTTTTCTCATCATCTACGATAACAGCTTGTAACATCATCTTATTATATTCTCGTAAGTTACAAAATTAGGGGTATTGATATTCAGACTTTATGAATTTTGTATAGATAGATTAGATAGCTGTATGAGTAGCCCTAAATAGCTTAAACTTTACATTTTGAACAAAATATTCGCTAAATATGGGCTTCATTTTTAGAAGGAAAAACATGTGAAAATAAGCATAAGATGTTACTATCAAAAAAAGGGAATATTTCATTTCAAATCAGAAATAATCAGTGCAATGTATACATAATACCATACCAATTATACAAATAGACTGTGTAGATCATTTACTAGTACATATTTTGGCTCTAAAGAAATATTTGCAATATTAATATCATTGAACGCTTGTAAATTTCAGTAGAACCAATGAAAAAGTGTGTTATATTTTTTACCCTTTTAATCATAGCATTATTGTTTGCAGTTTTTACAGATAATAAGGATCGAATGGAACTGTTAGATGAGGTAGTGCTTACAGAAAATAACATTGATAATCTTTTGGCTGAAGAGCAAGGCCAAATATCAGAATTATGTACGGAGTAAAAACATGTAATATTCAACCATGCCACATCTTTTAATTAAATCCCCCGAGGTTAGTTTATTCCTCATTTTGCCGCTAATTTTAACTTCCAGTACATCAATGGAAGAAAAACCCATTGAGATGTTTTTATCAAATGAGTTTTATGCGCTTAATGCCGAAGGGACTATGAAGAAAGATTTTGAAAACCTTAAAAAACGCAATAGTAATATAAGTGGTCAATTAAGTGCATTGAGAAAGTAATGTCTTTGCTATGATTGTTGATTTTATGGATATAAATTTGCTTAGCGAAATTAAGTTCTTTGAAGATTAAATACAGTTTTAGCTAGTATTAGTTAAAAGTAAAACTGTCAAACGTTAATGTACGACTCTTAGGGGGTATATCTTTTTAGAAATACCGCTGCTTTAATGCAGACCCATAGGTGCAATTGCTAATTGGATAACCATACCAATCATGTTGGTCATGCAATTTGCTCGATTTTTAGGTTTCGGGGGAACTACCTAGATCAGCAGAACCAAGAAGTAATTAATATTCTCAACATCTATTGAGTCGTACGGTTTGGCAGTATCATTTTTCTAACTTATTTTGTAGAAATGAGGAAAGATTTTAGCAAGCCTTATGATACGCCTTAAAAACGATATTTTTTTTGAGAATTTATTGCTATATGTGATCTTCTGCGTGCTTTATACAAGCACAATATTTTCCCAATCTCAAGTAACTTTCAGACAATTATCCGTAAAAGACGGAATGTCCCAGAATAGTGCAGTAAGTATTGCTCAGGACAGTACAGGATATCTTTGGATAGCTACTCAGGATGGTCTTAATAAATATGATGGAAGAGAGTTCAATATTTACCCTTTTAAATTTCTGGATATCACTAAAACCAAATACAGTAATTTGGGTAAAATATATCAAGATGAAATAGGAGGCCTTTGGACGATACCGATAGACAAAAAGCTTTATAAACTAAATCCCCAAGAAAATACATTTGAAATTTTCCCCGGCATAGAGGATGCTAGTGTAATATTTCAGGATAAAGACCTTGTTTATTGGATTGGCACATATTCCAATGGGCTATATCAGTTTAATCCCGAAATAGGTAGTCCGAAAAAAGTGCTTTCAGGTAAAGAAATCAACGGACCCATATATAACATTTCTGAAGCTCAAAAGGGTAACATTATTTTGGCCACCAATGGATTTCTCATAGAATTCAATAAAAAATCACAGAGTTTTTCATTTTTAAGTTTCAAGAATTACCATGGCGATAAAATAGATGAAAATTTTAGTGACATGCTCGTTGATAGTCAAGGAAAGCTATGGATTTCCACTTTCGGGGACGGTCTTTATTTTAGGGATGCATCGGAAAAAATACTACAACGGATGTCAAATTCCAGTTTTACTGATCCACTTCCCGCCAACCTTAATATATTGGATATCCATCTGGATAAAAAGGGGAGATTATGGCTTGCCACATATGGCCGAGGATTATATATGTTAGATTTTGAGAAAAATTTAATTTCACATTTCAATGCAGATAAAAATAACCCAAGGGCCATTCATTACAATGATATTTTGTGTATTTACGAGGATAATTCCGGTACGCTTTGGTTTGGAACAGATGGTGGAGGCATAAGTTATTTTGATGAATTCCTGGAAAAGTTCAACTCTTTTACCAACAACCAAACTCCTGAGGGAATCAATATCGATGTTATACGTTCGATCACTACGGACAATAAAGGTGCTGTCTGGATAGGGACTTCAGGCAAGGGCCTTACACAATATGAACCTGAAAACAATAGTTGGCAAACGTTTACAGCCGGTACAGCGGGTAAAAATGGCATTACTTCAAATAGAATAATGAGTTTATTGGTTGATGGGGATGGCGATCTTTGGATAGGAACCCAGGAAGATGGTCTTATCCTTAGAAATACAAAAGGGGATTTTCATCAATTTAATTCAACCTCAAAAATAGCACTCTCTGCCAATACAATATGGAACATTTTTAAAGATAGTAAAAACAATATTTGGCTGGGCACAAGGGAAAATGGCCTTATTCAATTTGACAAAAACCAGGGGGAAATCAACAAGTTTATTTTCGACCCTAATGACAGTAACTCACCCCCCAGCAACAATATTCGCGTAATCACTGGAGATACAAGAGGCAATTTATGGATCGGTACGGAGGCAAATGGGGTTGCACAGTATAACCCAACATCAAATACTTTTAAACGCTTTTATCAGGACAGCATTAGTAATGCTTACATAAACAATAGCATTAAAGCTTTATATTTTTGGCCTAACGACATCCTATGGATCGGGACCAATGGAGGAGGATTGAACGCATTGGATACTGCCGAGGAAACATTTTATCGGTACACAACGGATGACGGATTGGCCAACAACGTCATTTATGCCATTTTACCAGATGCCCAAGGGAGTCTTTGGTTAAGTAGTAATAGAGGAATAACCAAATTTACACCCAATGAAAATTTGGCTTCAACACCTACTGTAATCAATTACAGCAATTATGATGGCTTGGCCACTGAGTTCAATACCGGGGCATATCACATAGATAATAAAGGCACATTATTTTTTGGTGGATTGGATGGCTTTTATTGGTTTCGCCCTGAAGACATTAGGGAAAATCAGATATTACCTAAAACATCGATTACTGGTTTTGAGGTCTTGGGAGAATCAACCCCCTTGCTTTCCGGAACAAGATTGAAGCATAACCAAAATACCCTTTCATTCAGTTTTACCAGTTTACAATATTCATTGCCGGAAAAAAATGAATACAAATATAAATTGGTCAACCATGATGAAGATTGGGTATATTCAGGGAATATCAACACTGTGCGTTTTGCACAATTACCCCCTAACGATTATATTTTTCAAGTAAAATCAAGCAACTATGATGGGGTTTGGAACGAGCAACCCACCTCTTTTTCCTTTACGATCGCTCAACCTTGGTATTGGACTGTTTGGGCTAAAATGATATACATACTTTTAGCTTTAGGCTTGGTCTATGGGGTTATTCTCTATTTCAGATGGCGATGGAAAATGCAACTGAACCTGCGTCTAAAAGAAGACGAGACGAAAAAATTACAGGAACTCAATACTCTTAAATCAAAATTATACACGGATATTTCACACGAATTCCGAACCCCTTTGACTTTGATTTCGGGGCCGATAGAATCAAAATTGAGCGAAGGGGGATTGTCAAATTCCGATCTTACCAATTTTTCAATGATAAGGCGGAATACCAGTAGGATGCTTTCTTTGGTAGATCAATTGTTGGATTTGGCGAAGGTAGATGATGGCCAACTCAAATTAAAATTGAGACAAGGCAATTTAGGTTTGTTCCTCAGAAATATTTCAGCATCATTTGAATATCAGGCGGAATTAAGGAAAATACGTTATGCCACTGAAGTAGGACCTATGGATGGGCTTTGGTATGACGAGGACGTTATTGAAAAAATAACGATGAACCTACTATCGAATGCAATGAAGTATTGTCCTGAAAATGGCCATTGTTACTTTAGGGCCCAAAAGATGGGTCAAAAGGCATCCATTGTGGTCGGAAATTCGGTACATGATCTTGTCGATTTACCTCTGGAGAATTTGTTTTCCAGGTTTTATCAGCAAGATGAATTTTCGTCTGGCGCCGGGGTGGGCCTATCCCTGGTTAAAGAATTGGTGCAATTATATGGAGGTGAAATCGATGTTGAACAAGTTGACGGGAACGATATTGTCTTTAAGGTAAGTCTTCCTGTTAAAAAGGATTTTTTTATAAGTAAGAATATCCCGGTCTTGGAGAACCAGAATACAGAATTAGGTTCTCCCGCTATTGAAAATGGGAAGCCGGTAAGCAATGATAATGCTCTTTTACAAAATGCTGAACACCCTATTATCCTAATTGTTGAGGATAATGCAGATGTAAGGCAATTTATTGCTACTGAATTGGGTAAAAAAAATCAGATCCATACCGCAGAAAACGGCTTGCTGGGGATAGAAAAAGCTTTGGAACTGGTACCTGACGTCATTATTTCCGATGTGCGGATGCCTTTATGTGATGGGATTGAACTTTGCAACACCCTAAAAAATGATGAGCGAACCAGTCATATTCCAATAATTCTGTTAACCGCTCATATTGGGCAAGAAAATGAATTGGAAGGACTTAAGTCCGGTGCCGACGATTTTATAACCAAACCCTTTAAACTGCGTATACTGCAGACCAGGGTAGAAAACCTTATTGCAAGCAGAAGGGTGCTGCGAAGCCACTACAGCCAGGAAGTGGTGTTAAGGGCCAAGGATATTGCCATCACTCCTACCGATGAACTGTTCTTGAACAAGGTGCAACAGGTCTTGGATGACCAGTTGGCCAATCCCACCTTCAATGCCAAGAAATTCGCTACCCTGGTTGGTATGAGCCGCATGCAGCTGCATCGAAAGCTGCAGACCTACACGGGTTTGAGCACTACGGAATTCATTCGCTCGCAACG
>NZ_CAMYIP010000106.1 GCF_947258525.1 uncultured Eudoraea sp. | reverse complement strand
CTTCCCAGGTAAAAAAACATTCGTCCAATACATTATCATCATTAATGACTTCCGTATTAACATTTAGCGTGACTATATTCGTTCCTTGCGCATACACAGCCGAATTGCAATAAAGGAAAATGGCAAATGCCATAATAATAGAGTTCTTAATTTTCATTTTTAGTGGTTTTTGATTAATTAGTTATTTTATCCAATTATAGTCAGGTAATTATAGAGTTCTCAAGATAGAGATTAAAATTGATTTAGAATGTAGGGTTTTACCTACGCATCGAGGTATCTCTTGAAAGTGCATGCCAGGTGTTAAATCATCGATGAAATGCATAAAAAACACGGCTAAACCACAAGTTTTGGCGCTTTCACAACAATTAGGCTGCTGATCACCACACAAATTCGTAACTTATATATGCTAATTTTAAAATCCTACTGCTATGGAAGCAAATTCAAAAAAACACCCTGTATTAAATGCAATTCTTTCGGTTTTAAATCTAAGTTTAGAGGTAGTGCTTGCCTTAATAGCCCTAGGCGTCTTAATAGGTCTTTATGGCGTATTGAGTTAACACTTCTACTTAGGAATAAAGAAACAAAAAAAGCCTTCGAAACTCACGAAGGCTTTTTTGTGATTCCACTATTTTAATTGGCCTTCACATCATACTTTCTTTGCAAATTTCCCCAGCGTTCCTTTTGGATCTCCTTCATTAAACCAACATTGATAAGGTCAAAAGCAGGGTGGTTCTTGGGTAACATAAAACTTTGGTAGTGCTCTTTTAAAGTGAAGGGTAACAAATTCACCTTTTCATCCAATGCCAGCCTGTTAATGTAATACTGTAATATGGTCCTATCATACAGGAATACATCATTTTCCTTCTTGGCAAGTGCCCTGAGCGCAAGAATTGGTGTAGCATAAGTCTTATTAATAGGTATATTTTCCTGTACCAAATACGACTCTCCATTGGTAGCTCCCACGACGGAAATATTTTCAACCAATCGTATATCCTCGGCATTTTTTATGTCGGTTTGTAATCCGGTAATAGTCAGAGTGGAAGCGATGCCGGCGGTAAAACTAGAAATAATGATCACTGCTGTAAACATCCAAATAATGGCAATGGCTTTACCCATATTCGATTTGGGCGCTTTATCTCCATAACCTACCGTAGTCATGGTTACAGCTGACCACCATAGCCCGTCAAAAAGGCCTAACAGGCCTGGCCGGAATTGAAATTTATTATGCCTTCGTTCGATCAGCCATAGAAAAAAACCAAAGACAAAAATTATAAAAATGAGCAAGAATATAATTTCTAAAAAAGCCAGTGAAAAAATATTACTGACGAAAACGGCAAGAGGAGAGCGATTTAAATAAGGAATAGCCACACCAATACTCGAAATGAAATAGGGCTGTGTCATGTCAAAATTTTTAACCCGCGAAGCGTTCACATCCATTGGATTAATGGTTAGGTCGATATCTTCGTATTCAAGTCTTTTTAGAATACCGATGAAATCTGAATATAGTTCATAACGGAATGTCAGATTAGCAGACTGTGCTATGTTTTCCCACAATTCAATACTCAAGCCTTCAAAATTATTTTCTGCTGTTTTTATTACAAAGGGGGGATTATGGTAAATTCCAACAGTAAGTGTATCGCCTTGTGCAAAAGCCTGCTGGCTATTTCCCCCTAAGAATAACAAGATCAATATGTGAAACCAAAGATTCTTCATACCGCTTTTGTAATTTCCTTGTGAATTGAAAAGGAGATGAATTGGGCCAAAATTCTAAACATAACTAAATCATTGGGGTCAAAATGGTTTTTCTTAATACTGTAAGCGCATAATACAACCGGCTGATCATTCTCTAAGGTAAAAGGAATAAACAATAAGGAACTAAAACGGTAAGCGGCCTTTCCCTGAATGTATATTGTGTGCTCCTTATTGAAATCATTAATTAAGACTTCCTGATTGTTGTCCATAGCCCAGCAGGTTAAACTGGTTTTAGCGTTAAAAGGTTTGCTTCTAAAAGTATACCCACTTCGTTCCTGGTTGGAAAAACCCCTATGAACTATTTCATTTTTTTCCTTAAATGCAATTTCAAAAGCGTCAATATCCGCAGATTGGTTAACCGCTTTACCCATGGCATTGATGATATCGTTCCAGGATGCCTTTTTGGGAATATCTTTAATAAACAGTTCCAGGGTTTGAATATTCAATTTTGCGCCATCCAATTCTTCTTGTTGCTCTTTAAATTCGCGAATCTTTTGATGAAGTTGTGCTTCTTTTTTCGCTAACTTTTCATTGGAGTACTTCAAGACCTGTTGTAATCTGTTAAAACGTCGTTTTACATAAAAACGAAAATAATAAGATAAAAATAAGAGCAGTAGGCCAATGGCGCTATAAATAACCCATGTTTGCGAATACCAGGGCACAAATACGTTGAATTGAATTTCCAGTGGATTACTCCATTGGTAGCCCCCGGGTTGTCTGGCTCGTAATTCCAGGAAGTAATCGCCCGGTTCAATTTGACTTAAAG
>NZ_CAMYIP010000105.1 GCF_947258525.1 uncultured Eudoraea sp. | reverse complement strand
AAACATCGGCGAGCGATCAAAACCTTCTTTTAACAATTCGTGGACCAAAGCATTGGTATGTGTCATATGACAATCGCGCTGCTCCTTCAATGTTACAGATTCTAAAAATGAAAATTTTTCAGGTTTTTCATCTCCGGGTTGAGGGATCATCTTTGAATAATCCAAAGATCTACCATCTACCCTGGGTGGCGTCCCTGTCTTCATTCTTCCACTTTCGAATCCAAAATCTGTTAACTGCTCTGTAATACCTGTAGCTGCTTTCTCGCCTGCTCTGCCTCCACCGAACTGTTTGTCTCCTATATGAATTAGTCCATTTAAAAATGTACCGTTCGTTAATACTACTGCCCTGGCCTTAATATCTATTCCCAAGGAAGTTCTTACACCAATTACTTTTTCTCCTTTTACAAGCAATCCGCTAACCATTTCCTGATAGAAATCCACCAATGCTGTTTTCTCAAGAGCTATTCTCCATTCTTCAGCAAACCGCATTCTATCATTCTGCGCCCTGGGACTCCACATGGCCGGACCCTTGGATTTATTCAACATTTTGAACTGAATTGCTGATCTATCAGTAATGAGTCCGCTATAACCCCCAAGTGCATCAATTTCTCTTACAATCTGACCCTTAGCAATTCCTCCCATAGCCGGATTGCAGGACATTTGCCCAATTGTTTGCAAGTTCATTGTCACTAACAATGTTCTTGAACCCAAATTAGCTGCTGCTGCCGCTGCTTCCGCTCCAGCATGTCCTCCTCCTACAACAATTACATCATAATTATTCTCAAACATTTTATCTATTGTTTCACGTGGAACATATCTATTTTCTCATCTTCCTTTGCCCGCATTACTTTCTCGTCCTCTTCAGTCTTATCCTTATAACCGACTAAATGCAATAGTCCATGGGCCATAACCCTTTTCAGTTCAATGTCAAAATCTACATTATACCGTTGGGCATTTTCTTTAACACGATCAGTTGAAATATAAATTTCTCCGGAAATCCTATTTCCCTCAGAATAATCGAAACTAATAATATCTGTATATGTCTTATGCCCTAAAAACTTTTCATTTAATTCAAGCAGATACTCGTCTGTACAAAAAACATAGCTTATATCTGCTACAAGGTAGTTTTCACTGCTAATTATTTTCTTAATCCATCCAATCGGTATATTTCTTTGAATCATTTAACCTAAAATCTGCTTCATACTGAAAATCAATCATCTTGTCTAAAGTAGCTTCTTACCCTCTTTTGATAGTTTTGCCGCAAAGGTAATGCTTGCCGGTTTAAAATCTCAATTTCATTTCTATAATTCTCAAGCACTTCCGGCCTGGTCAAGACCGGGTTTTGAAACTGTTTGGTATTTGTTTCACTTTCTCTTTCCTCCTTTTTTCCCTGCTTCAGTGCTGCATTCTCCAATTTTAATAATTGATGTTCAATATAATTCATCTTATCCATTGTCCTTTGGGTAACTCCGTTTTCCAAAAGATCATTCTGAAAATCCTCCATTTGTTTGATCAATTTCAAGGCAAGTCCTTTGTCTCCATCTTGCATCAAATCTTCTAATTGCTTCTCGAGTTGTTGTTTTAAGTATTCCTGTTCCTTATAAATCTCATAAAGCTCTTTCATTTCTTCCTCGCTTATACCTCCCTCACCGCCAGTTCCGTTTTCTCCTTTTCCGTCTTTTCCTTTGTTTCCTTCTCCTTCTTTTCCACTTCCGCCTGTTTGTTTATCCCCCTTTTCACCATCAGCTCCCTCATCACCTTGATTACCGCTCTGACCATTTTTTTGACCAATACCCTCTTTTCCTTCCCCACCTTCTTTTCCACTTTCACCCATTTTCCCCATTTTATCCTTAAGTTCTCCTTGTGCTTTAATTATATCGGGTAACTGAAACTCATCGTTAGGATTACCTGAACCAGTACCACGTTTCATGCTCTGCTGCATATTGTCTAAAAGATCAGCAAGAAAGTCAGCCAGGCTATTTGAAGCATTCAAGACATATTGTTCATAGGCCGCTCCCTGATATATCTTGTTGTCTGCTATACTCTCAAGGGACTTATCAATATTATAATAGACTTCCGTAATTTGCTTATTGACAAATTCCGATAACTCGGCTCTTCTTAAAGACAATGCAAACAAACTATCGTCTATATGTTCAAACAAATTCCTCAGTTCCTTTTGCTTTCTGACGCTGCCTGAATAGTTTGCCATATCATAGTCTGAGCTTTCTAACTGATCAAATAACTTTTCCTGTTTAAAGGAAAATGTAACCAGGTTATCTAATATTTGACGTAACATTTCAGCATCTTCTGCAATAGTAGATTCGCCGCTTGCAGAACCTGAAGCACTAAGCTCCTCACTCATTTCCTTTAGTTTCTGAGCTGCTGCTTTTTGTTTTTGTTTTGCTTTCTCGGCAGACTTATTCTTACTATCCTCATTATTAGCCTGCTTTGCCTCTTCTTCTTTCTTTAATTCTTCAAAAGCCTCCTTTTGATCCTCCTTTATTCCCTCTTCTTTATTTTTATCAATATTTAGCTCCAGTGGTTTTTTGAGCTCCTTATTATCCTTCTTCAGATCTTCTAATTCTTTGGCCAGCTTTTCAAATTCTTTATTTAATATATCCTGTGATCCGGAATCTAACTTATCTTTTTCCTTTTCTGATAGTGCTTCCTGTTCTTCCGCCATTTTCTCCAGATCCTTAGCCAGCTGTGCCGCCTTCTCAGTTACATAATAACGCTTGGTTAATTCTAACAACTGCTCCAGGTTTCTTTTACTATTTTGCTGATTCTTACCCAGTTCCTCCAATCGTTTGGATAATTCTTCCTTGTTAATCTTATCTGCTACTTTATTTAGTTCTTCAAGCATTTTTTCATTCTTCTTCGCTTCCATTTCCTGTCGCTCAAGCCTCTCCCTCAACATTTTATTTAGCTTATCGTCCTTATCACCAGATTCGAGATTATCCTTTAACTGTTTGCTGAACTTTTGCATTAACTGCTCCTGGTCCTGTTGCTTTTTCAGGAACTCCTTTACCTGCATCTGGTCATTAAAATTAAGGCTGTTCTTTTCCTTTTGTTCCTTATTTATATCTTTTAACGACTCTTCTTGTTCCTTAAACCTCTCCAATGACATATCCATGTCCTCTATCAGGGCCTTTCTCATTTCTAACTCCTTATTATTCAACTCATTAGAGTCCAATATCGCCGTTGTAAAAATCTCTGTTTTAGACGACTTTCCCCTCTGAATGGCATCATTATCCACGGCTTCGAAATAGTAATTGTAGGTACGTCCCTCCTTAAGGTTTAGTCCTGTTGGAAAAGTGTAATAAAACTGATTATAGTTTGCGTTAGGTGTACCCAGGTTGAGAATTTGTCTATTTTCTTTATCCTCCTCCGCATAGCACACAAGCTTAATAGAACTTATCTCATAATCATCTGAAGCTTCTCCCACATAATAAACCACATTCGGACTTAAAGAATCTATAACCTGCTTTGCAGAAATTGATGGAAAAGCATCCTTAACAACCCGGAAATGGTACTCTAGTTTTTCATAATTTGTCACATTCTTGTTAGATGTGGCCAAAGCATAATAAAGCTCTTTATACACGGTTTTATTTAATGAAAAGCTGTTTTCTTCTTTATTAAATAAAATGGTAGTGTCCTTGCTAATTAACACAATCTCTTCTGTATTTGCCCCTTCCATCTTCCAGCTTACTTTAGTTCCTTCGGGGAATATTGCATTGCCGGTACCTTTAAGTATATCGGAAGGTTTCTTGGTATATATCGGGTAATCCAAAGTAATCTCAAAAAACTGTATGGAAGGTGTTTTCAAAGACTTTAATTCATAAACCCTTGAATTAATATCGTTAGCTTTAAAGTAAAACTCTGTAGAACTTAAGGGGGGTGTAAATGTAAATTCATATAAATCACCGGTCTTCTGCAATGATAACTCCTTACCGTTTACAACAATATAAACTTCTGTTGGCTGAACTTTCCCTTCAGTTGCCACCTGGACCGTGACGTTCCTATCCTCCAAAACTTCCAAATCTCCCGTTAAAAGCCTGAAGGAGAAAGGAGCGGGAGGCTCATACGCAGTATCATAGTTTATCACTCGTTCGTACGAACCAAAAAATGAGCCTATATTACCTGAAACCCACAATACGACCAATGACAAGACAGGAATCAATACATACTTTAGATATTTGTAGCTATCCTTTAGGTTTATTGCTTTGGTAAAAGGAACTATAGTTAAACTCTCTGAGCGTTGCTGAATGCTTGCCAGTAAAAGCTCCGACTGGTCCTTGTCCTCGGCCAAATCAAGCAAATTGTACAATTTGTCACCAACTTCCTTAAAATGCTTTCCAATAAGCAATGAGGCCTCTTTATTGCTTATTCCCTTTTTAAGCTTTAAGAGATGGAAAACTGGTATTGCTATATAATGATAAAGTAAAAATCCTTCTACTACTAAAAAAAGCGCTAACAACACAAAACGACCTCCTGAACTCAGCCAGAAAAAGTATTCTATTCCAAGGGTTAACATGAAATAAAGCACACCAAATGCCAAAAAAAGCAAACCGCCTTTTATTAGCATTTTCGTATAGAACTTACGGCTAAACTGATCCAGTTTATCCAAAATGTTATTGTAACTGTTCAAAATCTGCTATATTTAGTACCAAGATACCCAGTAAACTAGATTTTTACCTCAAATAATTGTTAAAAAGTAGTGAATGAAAGATTTAAAGTACATGGCGGCTTTTACAATACCAATCTGCGCATTTATTGGTATTTATCTGAAGGGTTACTGGAGTTTTATTACGCCGGTATACGTATTTATGCTCATTCCTTTAATGGAATTACTCCTTCCGGTAAGTGTTACAAACTACCAGGGAAAGGAAAGAGAAGCTAAAGAAAAAAATAAGCTTTTTGACTGGTTGCTTTATTTGAACATTCCTTTGGTGTTTGGACTATTGTACTACTCCTTATATGAACTTTCTGCCGGCACGTACGAGACTTTTGAATTAGTAGGAATTATACTTTCAGTTGGTATTGTGCTGGGGGCTAACGGTATTAATGTAGCCCATGAATTAGGTCACAGGGCCAAGTCTTTTGAACGCTTCTTGGGCAAATTATTACTTCTTCCGTCTTTATACATGCATTTCTATATTGAGCATAACTATGGGCACCATCTTCACGCAGCCACTAAGGAAGATCCGGCAACCGCTAAATACAATCAATCCTTATATTCCTTTTGGTTAACCTCCGTTACCAGACAATATCTAAATGCGTGGGCTATTCAAAAAAAGTTGTTGAAATCAAGGAACAGCGGCGTATTTTCTTATTATAACGATATGCTTTGGTATACACTCATTCAGATTGTACACTTAGGTTTTATTTACTACCTCTTTGGTTCTTCAGTCCTGATCTATGCGCTACTTGCAAGTTTAGTGGGTTTCCTGCTTCTTGAAACCGTTAATTATATAGAGCATTATGGTTTGATGAGGACAAAACTGCCATCCGGACGCTATGAGAGGGTTCGCGAAATTCACTCCTGGAATAGCAATCATGTAATGGGCAGGATTGTGCTATATGAATTAACAAGACATAGCGACCACCACTACAAATCATCAAAGAAATATCAGATATTGGATTACCATGATACTTCACCTCAAATGCCTTATGGTTATCCTACTTCAATGGTTCTTTCATTTGTGCCACCCCTTTGGTTCAGAGTAATGAATCCCAGAATTCCTGATGAAATGAAAAAGGCGGGTATATAATATTTTATTGTGCTTTTTTAACAACTATCTTTGTTGCTTAATTTTATCTAAATGAGTAAAAAAGTTCGTGTTCGGTTTGCACCAAGTCCAACGGGTCCATTACATATTGGCGGGGTCAGAACTGCTTTGTATAACTATCTTTTTGCAAAACAAAACAATGGGGATTTCATTCTCAGGATAGAAGACACAGATCAAAACCGCTACGTAGAAGGTGCAGAAAAATATATCGTAGATACCTTAAACTGGTGCGGGATACCATTTGACGAAGGGCCCGGAAAAGATCTGGGCCATGGCCCATACCGACAAAGCGAACGCAAGTTACTCTATAAAAAATATGCTGATCTGCTCATTAAGACTGGAAAGGCTTATTACGCATTTGATTCTGCCGAAAGTCTAGATGCACATAGGAAGGACCATGAGAAAAAGGGGAAAACCTTTATATACAACTGGCACAATCGTTTTAAACTAAATAATTCACTGTCATTATCTCCGGAAGAACTTGAAAGAAAACTTGCTAAAGGAGATAACTATGTTGTCCGATTTTATACGCCTCAGGATGAGGTTTTGCATTTAAAGGATATTATAAGAGGGGACATTCAAATAGACACTAACATATTGGATGATAAAGTATTATTCAAAAGTGATGGTATGCCCACTTATCATCTGGCAAACATAGTTGATGATCACCTTATGGAGATAAGCCATGTAATTCGTGGTGAAGAATGGCTGCCTTCATTGGCCCTGCATACTCAACTATATGATGCTTTTGGATGGGAGCCTCCTAAGTTTGCACATTTGCCTCTTATTATGAAGCCTGAAGGAAAGGGTAAATTGAGTAAACGTGATGGAGAAAAAGGTGGATTTCCAATTTTCCCTCTTTCGTGGGGAGATTCTGTTGGTTACAGAGAGGCAGGTTATTACCCGGAAACAGTTGTAAATTTTCTTGCCCTTCTGGGTTGGAATCCCGGCACAGAACAAGAGCTTTTTAAACTGGAAGAACTGATAAAAGTTTTCGATATTAAAAAGGTGCATAAAGCCGGAGCCAGATTTGATTCCGAAAAAACCAAGTGGTATAATCGTCATTATCTCCAGGAACAAGAGGATAAAGTTTTAATTAAGTCCTTTAAAGCCGTCCTGGATGAAAAACTCACTGATGCAGAAGTATTCAACCCTGACCTGAAAAACAATGATGAGTATATTGCCAGCGTCATTTCATTGATTAAAGAACGTGCGTCTTTTGTGCTCGACTTTTGGGAATTAGGGAGCTATTTTTTCCATACGCCGAATTCTTATAATGAGAAAGTGGTAAAAAAACAATGGAAAGAAAACACTCCTGCCATTTTAAATAAAATATTCTCTCTCCTGGATTCCCTAGAAGATTTTTCTTCTTCCGGTCTCGAAGAAACAGTTAAAAAATGGATTGGAGAAGAGCAGTTGTCCTTCGGACATGTTATGGCTCCTCTTAGATTAATTATGGTTGGAGACTTAAAAGGCCCTCATTTATTTGATATTATGGCCTTAGTTGGTAAGAAGGAAACTCTGAAAAGAATTAGCCTGGCATTGGAAAAATTGTAACAAATCAGTAAAAAGTTCGACATATATAATACGTCTCTCGAATACTATTCACTAACTTAATTTATATACTATGGGTAATTTTCTTCTTATACCAATTATTTTTATTGGAATTTTAATTCTTCTGGCTTCGTTTTTTATTGTAAAGCAGCAAACGGCAGTTATTGTCGAACGGTTTGGCCGATTCCACAGTATCCGAAATTCAGGTTTACAAATGAAAATACCCATGGTGGATAGAATCGCTGCGCGCCTGGGACTTAAAATACAGCAATTGGATGTGATTGTGGAAACCAAAACCCTGGATGATGTATTTGTAAAGTTGAAAGTATCGGTACAATATGTAGTTATTAAAGAAAAAGTATATGAGGCTTTTTACAAGTTAGAATATCCTCACGATCAAATTACATCTTATGTTTTCGATGTTGTCAGGGCAGAGGTCCCTAAAATGAAATTGGACGATGTCTTTGTAAAGAAAGATGATATTGCAATAGCAGTAAAGTCAGAATTACAGGATGCTATGTTAGATTACGGATACGATATCATAAAAACCCTGGTGACTGATATTGACCCGGATGGACAGGTAAAAGAGGCAATGAACAGGATTAATGCTTCAGAACGCGAGAAGATCGCGGCGCAGTTTGAAGGAGACGCTGCCCGAATCCTAATAGTTGAAAAAGCTAAGGCCGAAGCAGAAAGTAAGCGTTTACAAGGCCAGGGTATTGCAGATCAAAGACGTGAAATTGCCAGAGGTCTGGAAGAGTCTGTTGAAGTATTGAACAAAGTCGGAATTAATTCGCAGGAAGCTTCGGCGCTAATTGTGGTAACTCAACATTATGATACTTTACAATCCATTGGTGAGGAAACTAACACAAATCTTATTTTGCTTCCAAATTCACCTCAGGCAGGTAGTGACATGCTAAATAATATGGTGGCTTCGTTTACAGCAAGTAATATGATAGGAGAATCTATGAAAAAACAAAATCCGAAAAAATAAGAGCGTAAAACTTATTTGATTTGGTAAAACTCCTGTTAATAATAAAAAAGGAGTAGTTTTTCTATAGATGTTCAATTTTTTGATTAACATGAGTGCTAATTCTTCTAAATAATCAAAAAACCATCATAGGCGATTTCTATAAGCTGTTTGTATCATCTTACCAGGGCAGGTATCGTAATAATCTAAAAAGTCCTTAAGTGGCTTGGAATCAGGCCGAATAGCATAAATAATACCAATTGTAATATTTTTAGGAATAGCTATTCTCTATTCTGCGGTTTACGCTCTATTTTTGCCCATGTATCCCGAAGCGTTACGGTTCTGTTAAATACTAGTTTTTCCTTTGTAGAATCTTTATCCACATTAAAATAACCCAGTCTTTGAAACTGAAAACGATCCTCAACTTTTGCCTCCTTAAGACTAGGCTCAACATAACCGGTAATTACTTTTAATGAATTTGGATTAATAAACTCAAGAAAGTCTTTGTCTTTATGTCCATCCGGTGTTTCATCAGTAAACAGCCGGTCATATAATCTCACCTCTACCGGTAAAGCGTTTTTAATCGCTACCCAATGCAGAGTGCCTTTAACTTTCCGCAAACTTTCCGGGCTTCCGCTTCCACTTTTGCTTTTGGGGTCATAAGTGCATTGTACTTCTATAATATTTCCTTCACTGTCTTTAGTGCAACTCTCCGCCTTAATTATATATGCATTCTTTAGTCGTACCTCACCACCCAGCTTCAGTCTAAAAAATTTTCTGTTTGCCTCTTCTCTAAAGTCTTCACGTTCAATATATAATTCTCTGGAAAAAGGCAATTCTCTAAAACCTGCCGACTCATCTTCAGGATTATTCTCGGCTTTCAGCCATTCTTCTTCTCCTTCCGGAAAATTAGTTATTACCAGTTTTAAAGGATTAAGCACAGCCATTACTCTTGGTGTAATCTTGTTCAGATGTTCTCTGATGTGAAATTCCAAAAGTGAAACATCCGCAACATTCTCACGTTTAGCGATTCCAATGGTCTCTGCAAAATTCCGAATAGATTCTGGTGTATACCCTCTTCTTCTCAGTCCTGATATTGTTGGCATTCTTGGATCATCCCAACCATTTACATGGCCTTTTTCAACTAATTGAAGTAATTTACGTTTGCTTACAACTGTATGACTTAAGTTCCTTCGGGCAAATTCACGCTGTTTGGGTCTTATTTTTTTAGGGTCGTAAATATTGTCTAGAAACCAATCATATAACTCCCTGTGGGGGGCAAATTCCAGGGTGCAAAGTGAGTGTGTAACCTGCTCTATATAATCACTTTCCCCATGTGTCCAGTCATACATGGGATAAATACACCAATCGGTATTTGTTCTGTGGTGTGCACGCTTCAGGATTCGATACATAATCGGATCCCGCATTAACATATTAGGTGAAGACATATCTATTTTAGCCCTCAGAACATGTGTTCCCTCATCATAAAGGCCATCTTTCATACCTTGAAAAAGACTAATATTTTCTTCAACGGACCTGTCTCTGTATGGGCTATTAACTCCGGGTTCTGTAGGGGTTCCCTTTTGCCTGGCCATTTCCTCCGAAGTCTGGCTATCCACGTAGGCTTTGCCTTTTTTTATAAGTTCTACGGCCCAATCATATAGGGACTGAAAATAATCTGAAGCATAACATTCGGTATCCCACGTATATCCCAGCCACATTACATCGCGCTTAATGGCGTCTACATACTCCTGTTCTTCTTTTATAGGGTTGGTATCATCAAATCTCAGGTTGACGGGAGCATTATAACGAAGGCCAAGGCCAAAATTAAGGCAAATAGAGCTTGCGTGTCCTATATGCAAATAGCCATTTGGTTCCGGCGGGAACCTAAATCTCAAATCCTTAGAAGGGAACCCGTTAGCCAGATCTTCTTCAATAATATGTTCTATAAAATTAAGTGATTTAGGTGTTTCACTCATTGATTTTAATTTGAAGCACAAATGTAGGAAAAATGAGGGTATGGGACCCAATAAAAGATGCTGACCATGCAATTACCGTATTTCACAACATATTTAATTGGTGCTACAACATTAAATTCCCAGGCAGGTAATTAAATGACATATTTGTTGTTAATACACTGGTAAATTCGAGTAAAACTTTAACAAAGCATGTAATAGTTCCCCCAAAACTACACTACTTATGAGAGCAAAACTATCCTTTAAAATCAAGTATTTCTTTTTGACCATACTGCTGTTAGGATGCATGCAACTCAGCGCGCAGGTGTTAAATGCCCCTGTTGCTGCACCTAACCAGACGCCGCCTCCAGGAAGTTCACCCTGGGACAAGGCTTGTGCATCCAGTACTTTTAATGATTACTGGGTAAATTTTACCTGGAGTCCGCCATTGGTTAATGGTGATAATGAGTTCATTCTTGAACTTTCAGATGCCAGCGGAAGCTTTGCAAGTCCGGTGGAACTAGCCCGAGATGCTACTAAAAACACAAATTTTGACTTTTTCTTTCAATTTGCTTTACCTACTGATACCAGGGGTGAAGGCTATAGAATGCGAGTAAGAAGTACAAGTCCTGCGGTAGTTGGAACACCCTCAGTGGCTTATCCAATGTATTATATTGATGTAAACTCAGGACTTACTATAAGACAACAAGGTAATGCCGACTTTGGAGACGGTACAGCTGAGGTGTGCAATGGAAACTCTATTACTCTGGAAGTTTATAATCTTCCCAATGCAAATACCTATCAGTATAATTGGTATAGGAGCGGATCACCTTTAACCGAAAAAAGTGAATCCATTACCGTTTCACAAGCAGGAATGTACAATGTAGAAATTGATTATGGCGCATGTTCCGGATCTGGTAATACCCTTTCAAACATCATTGATGTCACAACAGGTGCCAGTTTGGGAATAGCTATTAACCCACCTGCCAAAACCGATTTGTGTGCCGGTGAAACAGAAAATCTTGAAGCCAATATAAATAATGCCAGCCTAACCTATACATGGTTTAAGGATGGTGCGGCAATTCCTTCATCAAATAATTATATTTATTCCGTAGATGCCTCTGTGCCCGGGTTTGAAGGAGATTACCAGGTAGAAATTTTTGGTCCCGGAGCTTGCGTGGAACGCTCTGCAGCCGTAACCATTACCAATGCAGGAAACTTTACCGTAACAAGGAATAATCCTGCCAATGTGGTTGTTTTACCAGGACAAAACGAAACGCTAAGTGTTACAACCGATGCTTCCTCGCCAACTTTTCAATGGTATAAAGATGGCAGTCCAGTATCTGGTGCTACAAGTAGTAGTTTAACTGTAAGCGAAACAGATACAGGATCCTATTTTGCAAGGGTTTCCCTTAGTGGCGGTCCTTGTTCTTCAACCTCTATAGATTCTGATATTACTACAGTGGTTACCCCGGCTTCTTTTGAAATTGTGATAGACTACGCATCTGCTTATACGGCCTGTGCCAATAACAGCATTGTACTTGATGTAACGACAATTAACGCAATAGATTCAGGCGGAGGCGTTACTGATGTCACCGCTTCTCTTATCTCTGCATTTTCATACCAATGGAATAAAGATGGTAGTCCTGTAAGTGGAGAAATTTCATCGAGCATAAGTTTAACGGATATTACAGAAAACGGAAATTACGAAGTAGACGGTACCATTACTACATACAATGCAACATCAAATGCATTGGATGTTCAGTTATTGGTAAATGAGACCTTAACTATTAACAGCAGCAGTCTTGTTAGCTGTGGTCCTTCAGAACCTATTACCATAAGTACTACAACAGATTTAACAGGTCAATCTTTTGACTGGTTTAGAGACGGTGTTAGTATAAACAGTACAGATGTAGCTCTTACGGCTACAGATCCAGGGACTTACCAATTAATATTAGACAGAAATGGTTGTCCGCTTCCATCTAACGAGATTGTTATATCCGGACTGGATCCGTCATTAATTACCCTGGACCCATCTGAAACGGTGGTTTTCCCTGAAGGTAGCTCCCGGACAGTAACGGCTAGTGGGGGAGACTCCTATACCTGGTACGATTCTAATAATAATGTAATGAGTACTTCTTCTTCCGTTAATTATACCGACGAGGGTTCTTACCTGCTGGTAGCAATGATCGGGAATTGTGAAGTAACAAGACCGTTAACTGTTGAATACCTGGATACATTTAAAATACCCAATGTTATTACCGTAAATGGTGATGGAATAAATGATCAGTGGATCATTCCCAATTCCTATTCCAATAAGCCGGACGTAAATGTCATCATCTTTAATAGTGCCGGTAAAGAAGTATTTAATGAATTCAATTATCAAAATAACTGGCCTGAAACTTCAATGACTTTTGCCAAGCAAAACATGGTCTTTTTCTATAAGATAAAAGACTCCAATGAAGTTTTAAAACAAGGCACCATAACCATTATTCGTTAGCCAAAACCAATGAAACTAAAGACCACATTCCTGCTATTGTTCATCATGGCGCTTACTCAAGTAAGCGCCCAGGAAGATAATCCTTTTATCTCTTATGATGTGCCTTCGCAGAACCTTTTGAAGTTTAACAGATTTCTAATAAATCCGACTTTCTCAACGGTTCGTGAAGACCTTTCATATATTAATCTTTTACACAGAAACCAATCGGTATCTTTTGATGATAATAACCAGTTATATTTCCTTAGTTACAGTGGTAGGATTAACGACAGATCCGGACTGGGATTAAGTTTATATACACAGCGGGAAGGTGTGGTTAGCAATTACGGAATATTAGCCAATTATGCTTATGGTGTAAAATTAAGTGATAAAAGTAATTTCACCTTTGGGGCTAATGTGTCTTATTACAGTAGTGGTTTAGATCAAAATAGAGCAAACCCAATAGAATTAGATCCATTCCTTAGTGGGTTCCAGGATAGTTCATTGCTTTCATTTCAACCCGGGTTTAATATTTCATATGATCAATTCGATTTTGGTGTTTTTGCCGAAAACCTTTTTGATTATAACCTCAAAACAAATGAATCTATTACAGAATTCAAGGACAAAACCTTTTCCGCTCATTTACAATATACCTATGAGTTTGAAAATAATTCCGGGGTTTTTGAAAATTCAAGATTGATGCCACTTGCAAGGGTAAGAAAGGTTGGTCAGGAAGATATTGTTTTGGGTGGTAATCTAATTTTCGACCTACCCAAATTAGGATGGTTACAGGCAGGCTATGACTCCTTTTATGGGGCCTCAGCCGGAATTGGATTCAATTTAGGAAAAAGACTCTCTCTTGGTTATACCATGGAAAAAGGCTTGTCGAATAGTTTTGACAACTTCGGTGTTACCCACGAAATATCCTTTGCTTACTCCTTTACTCCAAACCTTACTGAAGACAGGGTAATGTTAGAAGATAATGAGGAGGCAATCGCAAATATTGAAGAAGAGCAAGAGGAGATTACTGAATCACTTGCTTCAGATGAAGAGGAGATTACAGAACTCAAGCGCCGTTTAGCCGAGAATGACGCCATCCTCGCAGAATTGATGTTCAGACAGGACTCTATGGAAACCAATCGTGAAAAAGATCTTGAAAGAAGATTTGAGATGGTTATGCGAATGGTAAGGAATGAAACCAACGGTAACCGTCCGGATCTTGAAGAAAAGGCCAGGGAAATGTATTTCCTTAATAACGATAAAACCGCACTGGTTGAAAATGTAAAGAAGCCGGCGCCCGCCGAATACAAACCTATAGTTAGAAAGAAAACTCAGGCAGATGTATTTATCAGGGAGGCCAAACTGAACAATGTTAAAAGCCAAAAATTCAGAGACCTCAAGGGTGTGGAAAATGGTTACTACGTAGTTGCCAATGTCTACAAAGGCGAACACTACATGAATAAATTCATGGATAATCTATATAGTCAGGGCTTAAATCCGGATTATATTGACAATCCCAAAAACGGAATGAAGTATGTATATCTGAAAAGATACGATACCTGGCAAGAAGCTCTCGCTGCCCATAAATCGGGATTAGACGGAGCATACAATGGAGAACTATGGGTAATGAATGTTGATAACCGTTATTCCAATGAGGCCTATGCCGAGAATGCGAATAAAGTTCGTGAGAAATCGTCAGAATATGACTCAGATGTGCTTCAAAAAAATGTGGTTGTCAGGGATAATGTTGCAGATAGCGAACCAAAGTCCAAAAGTCAGTTCATAAATGGTGTTCGATCAGCGTATTACATTATCGCCAATGTCTTTGCCAATCCAAGAAATGCCAACCGATTTGTAAAATTATTAAACTCCCAGGGCCTTAGTGCCAGCTACTTTATAAATCCCGAAAATAACTATCGGTATGTTTATTTGAAGCGGCACGAATCCTGGAACAATGCTCTCATATCTTACTACTCTAAACTAAATGACGCATATGACGACAAAATGTGGATCATGCGCGTCACACCAAAC
>NZ_CAMYIP010000104.1 GCF_947258525.1 uncultured Eudoraea sp. | reverse complement strand
TTAGCGGTGCTGTTGGGAATTTTAATTTCAAGGTTACTACAAGCAAAAAGAGTCTTAAGGCTTCAGAATCCTTACAGGCTATTGTACAGGTAGAAGGAAGTGGAAATCTAAAGCTATTTCAATTACCCGTTTTGGAAATGCCAGGATCTCTGGAAGTATACGAGCCAGAGTTTAATGAAAATGTAAGAACCACTCTTTCTGGTATGCAAGGTAAGGTGAGCAATCAATATACGGTGGTACCTTCCTATAAAGGCAAATATCCCATTCCTCCCATCCGTTTTAGTTATTTTAATCCTAAAACACAGGGGTATGAATCCATTTCTTCCGAAGAGATCATGATAGATGTACTGGAAGGGCCGATGGAAACTTCGGCAGGGAATATTGCCGTTGGGCAAAATAAACGCTCAATTCTAACCACGGGATCGCAATTCCATTTTATAAAATTGACTCCTAATTTACAAGCTATAAAAGAAGTTGTCTTTTTTGGCTCTTTAAAATTTTATCTTTTCCTACTCAGTCCGCTTCTTCTAATTCCACTTGCCATTGTCTTTGGAAAGAAAAGAGAAGCTATTGCCAGTGATGCAGTGGGAAACAGAATAAAAAAGGCCAATAGACTAGCCAGAAAATTCCTTTTTAAAGCTAAAAAAGCTTTAGGAGAAAAAGATGCGTTTTATATCGCCCTGGAAAAGGCCTTGCATAATTATCTGAAAGCAAAACTAAAGATAGAAACCTCCGAATTTACCAAGGAGAAAATTGAATCATTACTTGTTCAGAAAACGGTGGATGCAGATACTACAGAGGGTTTTATTAGCCTGCTAAAGAATTGTGAAATGGCGAGGTACAGTCCATTTTCTGAGGTTCAAATGCAACAAGATTACAACAAGGCCAGTGAGGTCATTTCAGCCATGGATAAACAATTGTAGTCATGAAAAAGTGGATTTTATTAGTATGTATATTCTCCTTTACTTTAGGGTTAGCACAAAACGAGATATTATTCGATAGTGCTACCAAAGCTTATAATGAAGGGAACTATGAAGACGCCATTGACAACTATCATGAGATCCTGAAATCGGGCCAGCATTCTTCCGAGGTGTATTTTAATCTGGGTAATTCGTATTACAAGGTAAATAAAATAGGTCCCAGCATCTATTATTACGAAAAAGCGCTGCTGCTCAATCCCAATGATGCTGAAATTTTGAGCAACTTGTCCTTTGCCCAAAATATGACTATCGATGCCATTGAGCCTATGCCGAAGACATCCATTACTAGAATGGTTGCGAGTGTAAAGAATGTTCTCACCTTTGATCAATGGGCCTATACCGCTGTGATCTTTATGTTTTTGTTTGTTCTGTTGTACCTGGCCTTCTACTTTTTTCAATTTGCCGATAGAAAAAGAATGGCATTTATTGCAAGTATGATATGTTTACTTGCAACCGCCATCAGTATCTTGTTTGCCTTTATTCAATATCAGGACTTTACACAAACACAGCCCGCTATTATTTTCGCTTCAGAAACTGCAGTGAAGGAAGAACCCAACAACAGGAGCAATACAATTTTTGACCTTCATGAGGGAAGCAAAGTTTTTGTAGAATAAGAATTAGTCGATTGGAATAAGATTCGACTGGCGGATGGTAAAAATGGATGGATCCCTGCAACCGATCTTAGAATGTTGAAAGATTTTTAGTTTATCCTTAACATATTTTTACTGATTTTCCTTATATTTTTGGACTTGTTGTTTCTGTAATTATGAAGTCATTTATAATTGTCATCTTAACGTCTGTCTGGGTAACAGGAATTTTGGCTCCGCCAATGCTCCAGCTTATGGATGTTACTAAGCCTTTTATATCGATCAATTTGAATGAAGAAGAGCCTCAGGAACAGGCAAAAAAAGATCTTAGTGAAGAGATCATCCTTTCAAATCTTCCCGGACATCAATCAGTTTTCTTTGTAAGTAATTTATCCCAAACTAACTGGGAACAAAGTTTACTTTATTTGTCTTACTCTACAGAGATACAGCTTCCTCCTCCTGAGGTTGCTCAATAGTGTTTCATCTTTTTAACTTATTAATAAACAACCTTGAGCCTCTGGTTCAGGAAACAAACATCTTGTTATTATGTTTAAAACTTTAAAAAAAGATTTACCAGCTAGTATAGTTGTATTCTTCGTGGCCCTTCCACTTTGCCTGGGCATAGCCCTTGCCAGTGGTGCTCCATTATTTTCCGGCTTAATTGCAGGCATTGTAGGTGGTATTGTCGTTGGGTCCTTAAGTGGCTCCCAAATTGGCGTCAGTGGCCCGGCGGCTGGGTTAGCCGCCATAGTGCTCACCGCTATTGGCGCCTTAGGCGGGTATCAGAACTTTTTAGTAGCTGTAGTACTAGGTGGCGCTATTCAGTTACTTTTTGGTGTACTAAAGGCAGGGGTCATAGGATACTACTTCCCTTCTTCTGTTATTAAAGGTATGCTTACTGGCATTGGTATCATCATTATCCTGAAGCAGATTCCCCACTTTTTTGGGTATGACGCAGACCCGGAAG
>NZ_CAMYIP010000103.1 GCF_947258525.1 uncultured Eudoraea sp. | reverse complement strand
AATGCGGGAGCCGTCTGTCAATTCCATCCCCTGTTTAGGTGTAAAAGGCATAATAGTTATAATTAGAAATGACCTGAACGAGTCGAAGATGAAGCATTTTAAATATGGAGCACCCGCAGTACAAACCCATTCAAGCCCATAAGATAAAAGTAGGTCCTAAAATTCTAACATAATATGACATTTATCATCCAAAAGTGTCCATTGTTCCAGCCTTCTTCTTTAGGCAATTACGATGATGGAGGTATGAAGTTGAAATTATGAGGTGGGAAGTATGAGGTTAGTTAAGGATCGAACTTATACAATTTCGTTCTGCTTGCTGTTTCCTATCTTACTTACTGTTATTTTGCCATGTTCAATTGAAATTGCTATCTTATTAATCCATGACTGAACAAAAACGTCAACTCCAGGCCATTATGTTTACCGACATAGCTGGTTTCACTAAAATGATGGGCAGCGATTCAAAAAAAGCCCTAGAACTTGTTAGTGACAATAGAGCCCTACAAAAACCACTCATAGAGCAGTATGGCGGAAAATGGTTGAAAGAAATGGGAGACGGGGTACTAGCCAGTTTTACCAGTGCTTATAACGCCGTTAAATGTGCGATAACTATTCAACAACAAGCTAATGAGCACCTTACAAATAAAATCCGAATAGGGATTCACTTAGGGGACGTTACGCTAGAGGAAGATGATGTTTTTGGAGATGGTGTAAATATTGCTTCAAGGTTGGAATCTATAGCTGATCCGGGAGGCATATATATATCTGATTCCGTTCATACTTCGATTAGGGGTAATAGTGATATTTTATCAATATACCTGGGTGAAGTACAACTTAAAAATGTAAGTGAAAGGATTAGAACACATGCCATAATAGGCGAAGGGTTACCACTACCCTCTAAAACTAAAGTCAAAAAACTTTTCAATTCAGTAACAAAACCCAGATCGGTATTTAGATCTGTCCCCTTATATGGTGTATTAATTAGTGTTTTGATTATAGGAAGTTTGCTACTTTGGAATAACTTTTTTAATAAGAATATCAACAATATCCAATCATTGGCAGTACTTCCTTTTTCAAATCACACTGGAGATTCAACTCAGGAGTACCTTGCCTCAGGGATGCACTTTGGAAATAGCTTCAGAATTGAATGTTGACGCAATAGTTGAAGCTTCACTACTTAGAGCTGATGATCAGATCAATATTCAATTTAATTTAGTAAATGCATATCCTGAAGAGCGTCAAATTTGGTCAAAAACTTATGAGATAGCAAAAGAAAATATTGTTAACCTATACAGTGAGGTGGCCAAAACTGTTGCGAATGAAATTAATATTAAACTTACCCCTCAGGCAAAAGACCTGCTTAAGAAAACATATTCTGTAAATCCGGAAGCATATGAATTATTTATTAAAGGGAGAATCAGCCTCGCTTCACTAACACCTGAAGGAATCCAGGATGCGGAACAGTATTTTTTAAAGTCAGTGGAGATAGACCCTTTATTTGCCCCTGCTTATGGGGGATTATCGGGAATTTGGATCGTTAAAAAACAATTGACTCTCATATCGCCAGAAGTAGCTGATCCAAAAATGGAAGAATACCTGGCTAGGGCCTTTGAACTAGACAGCACAGATGCTGAGGTTTGGCGCTGGCAGGCCGCCAAATTGGGAAATACGGATTTTGAATGGGAAGCCTGTAATAATGCATTGGATAAATGCCTTGAATTAAACCCTAATTTTTCTGAAGCCAGGGCATTTTATGCGCATATTCTTATGATTCAAAACAGATGGGATGAAGCGTGGGAACAAATGAACAGAGCTACGGAGACAGATCCTCTTAGTCCTTTGATTCACGAGTTCAGAGGTGTTATGTTGGTACATCAGGGAAAATTGGAAGAATATCTGCGCATATTTGAACCCTTGGATAACCCTGCCTTTGGCAATATTATTCTTTTGAACGCCTTCACACTAACAAAACAACATGATAAGGCAATTGCGCATTTGAAAAGGATTATCCAGTTAGGTGGTCAGGAAGACATTCTTAAAATACTTGAGAAAACCTATGAAAGTGGTGGTTTTAACAAAGCTTTGAACGATACTGCCGATGCCTTGGCGAAAGTCAGTGACGCTACACACTTGTGGACTGGAATAGTCTTGCACCTATATCTCTTGGCGGACAATAGGGAGAAATCACTTTATTGGATGGAAAAAATGTACATCAGAAGAGATCCAAATCTACCCTATTATGCCGTAATAGGACCTCTTACAAAAGCCTATCAAGAAGAACCCCGGTATATTGAAATTATGGAGAGAATAAATCTTAGGTAAAGGAATTTCACGTACTTAGGAGAACCATCACCCCAACCACCCTTCCCTGTCCAAACTCTGATACTGAATGGCCTCAGTGATTCACCCGAATGTGTAACTCTGAAATTCACAAATCATAGTGACGTTAAAACCTTACAATATTTCCGTACCTTGATAAGGAAACCACCAACCACACCTTTTTATGATTAACTTCTTTAGAAAGATCCGTCAACAACTGCTTACTCAAAATAAAGTCTCCAAATACCTTTTGTATGCCATTGGTGAGATTGTATTGGTGGTAATTGGGATATTGATTGCCCTATCAATTAATAATTGGAATGAAAACCGAAAAGATAGGAAAGCAGAGAATGAGGCACTAATCAACTTAAAACTAGAATTTGATGAAAATCAGATCCTACTCGATCAGTTAATAGAAAAAAGAAAGACACAGGAAAAGCAATGTAGATCCTATCTAAATTTGATTACAGATGACACTATTCCCATTTCACAAAAAATTGCCGCCAATTCTCCTAGTACTAATATTGCAGTCTGGGGTGGCATTAATACTGTTCTAAACAGCTTGGTAAACACAGGAGGCATAGATCGGATTCAGAATGATTCATTGAAAGTCCTGCTTACAAATTGGCCTACTCTTGTGGATCGTTTTAAACAGGTGGAGAAACGATTTGTAGAAAGCGTTAAAAATTTAGAAGATTATGAAAATTCTATAATCCCCAGATCGATCGTGAAGGAGGGCAATTACAGTAGTGTGTGGCCAGGTAATTATTATCCAATTAGTATGGCTGATAAGCTGGCTCCAATTAGAAAGGATCTTATAGAGGATATCAAATATTATAATCTCATTGCTAATCTAACTCAAGACATTTACATTTATTTAATTAATGGAATTCCACTTAGAGATGACTATGAGCGAATTTCACAACTGATTGTTGAAGAGCTGAATAGTAGGGATATTCAGATTCCAAAAAGTAGTTAAAGGTGACAGCCAGTGCAAAATAAAATCTCTTTGGATTCAAAGACAAAGAGATTTCGATGAATAATGAAAGGCTAACAATGTTCCCCAACCACCAAAACATCTGTCACTCTATCTAATGTGGTGGTCTTAAAATTCTACATGATTAGACTAATTTGAAGTCGCTTGTAATTATTCCCTATCTTAGGAAGTACATCCAACCACTTCTTTTCTATGATTAAGTTCTTCCGAAAAATACGATACAACCTTATGGAAACAGGCAAAACAACCAAGTACCTTAAATATGCCATCGGCGAAATTGTGCTGGTAGTGATCGGGATCCTGATTGCCCTTCAGATCAACAATTATAATGAAGCCCGAAAGCAACGT
>NZ_CAMYIP010000102.1 GCF_947258525.1 uncultured Eudoraea sp. | reverse complement strand
TTAGAGGTATCCACAATTCTGGACATTAAAAATCTTCAGAGCAATCAGATTTCCAGGATTTTACATATTTTTTAAAGTAGCAACTGATTTTCTTATACGACTAAAGAAAACCTCCAAGAAGTATCAGGACAGCAGATGTAATGAAAATAACTGGGCATAGTTTGTATGGAAGAAAACTTATCTTAAATCCCGTGAAAAATGAAACGAGGGCCAAAACAACCAAAAAAACGACTGAACTAAGATAAATTGCCAAAGAGATTGAACTTGTATGATCAATAACAGTCACAATAGCATTAATTGATCCAATAAATATAAGAGCTATACCCTCGATAATCCATTCCATGGTAATAATTCGTTTATTATCAACGGCTATCTCCCCAAATCCTGAAACGACAGACCTTGTTGGAAAGAGATGAGCGACTCCCCAAAATGATATGAACGCTGAACCTGAATAAAGCAAAACTTGGTTAAACATTGTTTGTCTCTCCAGATTACTAAAATTTTAAATATATTGAGATACATGAATTTTGTCAAAATTACAGATACTGTAATCTGATATCACAGATTTTTAGGGCCGGTCAATTTGGCATAGATGTTGGAAATATGAAGAAAAAAGGAATCCGAGATAGTTGCAATTTTCAGCAGAAATCGCAGTATGAAAGCTTTCGCTGTATCGATGCAATATCTGAATACTTTAAATAAAAAAATGGAAGGGTCATAATTTTTGAAAATCGTCTCCGTCTAACGACGATTTTTTATAGATACCTTGTGGCTTCCTTTTATTTTTTGGAAGGGTAAGTTCCAAAAATGAATTCATCATATTCAGTCGGGGTTTCCAAGAACTGTTCCAGCTTTGCCTCATTCGCTCTTCTCTCTTTATTTTCTTTCCAGGCTAGCCAATTTTCCATGCTCTGCCACGTGGAGATCACGAGTAGAGAGTGGGGATTTTGATAGCTCATCAGAGTCTCACCTTTGATATGGCCCCTCTGATTCATAGCTATGGCACGCTGCTTGTTGAGCAGGCCAAAAACGTCTTTCGCCTTACCCTCGTTTATATGTCTCTTAATCAGAACCTTTACCATTTTGACCTCCTTTCGTTATATCGTACGAATATCCTTTCTTTTTACATTTCCACCAGACGTTTCTATTGAAATTAGGAATTACATCTTATGAGGTCAATATTCATTTTTTTGTTGAAGGCCAATTTTTTTTAGATAAGTGGGGATTAATGGCCTGAAAATTATATGTTTGGGTTGCCTTTCTTAACATAATTAATGAAATACATTTGAAATTATTATTTAAGGCAACTTGCAAGTATCAAAGTTTGACGTCAAGTTGCGATATATTGAGAGACTACCAAATATCAAATTCGGTGAAAATATTACAGATACCAAACGCATATCGCAGGAATTTTAGTCCTCTGATAGTTGCACTTTGTTGGAGTTAACTCACTATTTTGTTGCTGCTGAATGTTTGCGATATACTAACAGAATAAATGGTATATAATCCGTCAGGCATGCACCGCAAAAATGAATGATGAAATGATTACAACTTAAACGAATTTGTAACATTCAACCAAGCGCTGTGCAAGCCTATTGGCAATTCGTTTATAGAAGGTACCACTGTTCTTGGGATGGTCTTGAAGGAACTGATTGAGCGAGTTTCCTTCAATCTTGAGAAGTTGGGTCGGCTCTAAACATGAGGCGGATGCAAAGTAATAGTTGCGCTCAAGAATGCTCGACAATCCAAATGCTTCCCCCAAATGGTCTATGGTATAAACCTCCATTTCATCATCTCCAATGCTTATTTTAACACAGCCCTCAATCAACGTATAAAAAAAATCGGCTTTGTCTCCCCTATGAAAGATGAAATCACCTTTCGTATAGCGCTCCATGGCAGTAAGGGCCATGAATCCCCGAATAAATAACCTATCCATGCCCTCAAAAAGATCGGCTTGGTCTATATGCATCTTTGGCTCCTTTCCGTTTAGTTGTTCTGAAGAGCTGTTCCAAAATTTAAGCTGGTAAAAACAATAATGCCAGTAAGAAGTGCACAATGCCGATGAGTATTACAGCGATACAATCCTGCATGATTTTTGGGATAAGCACAAGTTTTAGACTCATTCTTACATATGCTCTTTCTTGCCGATATGCCAGATTTATTAATAATTCAGATATGTTATGGCTATCTCAAATTTTAAGGGGTTCCCGAAAGTCCATGGATGTTGGAGGTATTACATAAACCAATTATCAGAGAATTTTCATTTTATCAGGTTGCGGTTAGAATTTCCCCAGATTCTAACTATAGGTATCAAGAAAATACCCTAATCCGGACATATTGGAAGATCAGAGCATGAATTAAACATTGATCCAATAATTACCCATCTGCCATCTTGCTTTATCCAGCTATTCGAAATACGAAACTTATTATGCTTTTTTATAAAGCTTACCACCTCAGCATCATATTGCACTATTGAAACATTTCCAAAATGTCTAATTTCATGGAGTGTCAATTTATAAGATTCAATCGGATTATGACCATGACTTCCTGCATAAAAATACTCGGAGTTGCTCGTTAAAGCTCTATCCTGTGGC
>NZ_CAMYIP010000101.1 GCF_947258525.1 uncultured Eudoraea sp. | reverse complement strand
TGTATAAATGGAACGGATGGAGTAAATACTTTTGAAGAAATATGTTTTGATGTAGTGATAAATGAACCTGAGCCTTTAGGGGTAAGTTCTGTAGTCTCTATAGACGAACAGCAGACAGTGCTGACATTGTCTGGTTCTCAATTGTATACTATAGAATTAAACGGAAGCCTAATTCAGACTGAAGCCCCGGAATTTGTTTTGGATCTGAAACAAGGCGTTAATACATTGAAAGTTTCTACCAATTTGGCATGTCAGGGTGTGTATGAAGAAACCTTCTTTATACCGGCTGTTCCGGTTATTTATCCTAATCCGGTGATTGAGACTTTAAACATATTTTTAGGAAGAACTATGGGTGCTGTGGATATTGTGATTTTTGCATCAGACGGCCGACTTATCAGTAGTCAAAAGTATGATAGTGATGAAGAAATACTTACACTCGATTTTATAGGGTTACCTTCGGGTTTATACTACGTAAGTGTTAGAGGAGGAATGAGTAATGGAACTTATAAAGTGTTGAAGCGATGAGAGTTATTTTATTCGTTTTTATTAGTTTGCTTTTTGCGGCCTGTAAAAAGGATTCGCCCAAACCACCTTCGGCGGCTCTTTTAACTTTCCCTGAACAAAACTCCTTATGTACCACGGGGGTGAGCATAACGCCAACCTCAAGCAGGGTAGAGTTTATATGGCAAACGGCTAATAATACCAATACTTATGAATTAAGGGTCACCAATCTGTTAACTGATATTACCCAAACGGTGAATACCCAGGCCACAAGTGCAGAGGTAACTATAGAAAAAGGTGCCCCGTTTTCATGGCAGGTTATTACCAGGAATACTCTGGTGCAGGAAACTGCTTCAAGTGCAGTCTGGCAGTTTTTCAATGCGGGGTCCCAAACTACTCATGCCCCGTTTCCGGCGCAAATAGTTACACCTTTGTCCGGAGCTTCTGTAGTAATCGACATTAATTCAGAAATTGAATTGGAATGGTCAGCTGCAGATGTGGATGATGACATTGTGGGTTATGAGATATTCCTCGATACTGTTTCTCCACCGCAGGTTTTAGTGGCTTCTCCGGCCGCGACAGTTTCCAGTATTAAAGTAAACGCTCTACCGAATACGGTATATTATTGGAAGGTGATTACCAGAGATGCTGAAGGAAATACTTCAGATTCCGGGATTTATTCTTTTCGGGCCCTATAAGGACCAGTCAATTTTCTTAACAATATCGATTAGTTCTGATTTGTCAGATCACGTATTATTATATTCGTTCATGGTTATCTTTACTCCGGCCAGAACGAAAGATACAATTAGTTCACTTGCTCTTTCCAGACGTTCCTGCAGTGCACTTTTTTCTTCATCATTCCATTTTCCAAGCACATAGTCTACTTGTCTTCCCTTATTGAATTCAGAACCAACTCCTATTCGCAATCGGTTATAATTCGTAGTTTGTAAGCTGTTTTGAATATCTTTAAGACCGTTGTGGCCTCCGTCACTGCCCTTTGTTTTTAACCTGAGTGTCCCAAAGGGGAGGTTTAAATCATCAGTGATCACAAGAATATTTTCCATGGGAATTTTTTCTTTTTCCATCCAGTATTTTACAGATTTACCGCTTAGGTTCATGTAGGTAGAAGGTTTTAAACATAACACACTTCTTCCTTTAATTTTAAAAGAACCCAAATCTCCTAATTTCCTGGTTTCAAAAGAAAATTTTTCTTTTTCAGACAGCATGTTAAGCACTTGAAAACCTATATTATGCCTGGTTTCCTTGTATTCATCCCCTATATTTCCCAAACCAATGAGCAGGTACTTTTTCATGGAATCTGTTTCTTCTAAAAGTCGTTTTTCTTTCCCAAAAATAAATTCTAAAAAACTTTGCATAACCTCAGTTGGTTAAGGGTAAAAATACAAAAGCATCCCGAATCCTTGTATATACGGACGGGATGCTTAGTATGAATAAGTTTAGCTAATTTATTCAGATGCTCCTTCTGCAGGTTTTTCACCACCTTCAGCAGCAGTTTCACCAGCACCTTCGGTTGCGTCTGCTCCCTCAGCTCCTTCTTCAACACCTTCTTCTAATCCTTCTTCATCTTCAAGTTCTTCTTCTATGGCTGCACGAGCAGTTTTAACCTGGACTACAACAGTAGAATCTGGTTGAAGAATAGTAAAATCATCACTTAATAAGGACTCCACCAGAATGTTATCTCCTATTTTTAGTGAATTTATATCTACATCAAAGAAATCCGGAAGGTTATCTGGTAAAGCTGTTATAGTCAGTTTTCTATTTCTGAATAATAAGCGGCCCCCATTTCTAACCCCAGGGGAATTACCTTGTAAACGCACAGGAATATCCATGGTAACTTCCTTGTCGTCAAAGAGCTGGTAAAAATCTATATGTAGAATTCTATCCGTAACAGGATGATACTGTATATCCTGCATTACGGCTTTCACTTTTTCACCTTTATCCAAATCAACCTTTACAGTGTGGGCGTTTGGAGTGTACACTAAATTTTTGAATGCTATTTCATCCGCTGAAAAGTGTAATGGTTTCTCCCCTCCGTATACCACGCAAGGAACCTTTCCAGCATTACGTAGGGCCTTCGTTGCCGGGCCTTCGTTGCCTTTTTGCCCACGCTTTCTCTTTCTGATCCTTTGATTGTAATTGATTTCATTATCTAAGTTTAATTAATATTTACATTAAAAATTTTGAGGCTATTGAGGTATTGTGATGAACTCGGTGCATTACGTCTGCAAACAGTTCGGCACAGCTCAAAACCCGTATTTTTCCGCTTTCTTTTTTAATTGGGATAGAATCTGTAACGATCAATTCCAACAATTGTGAGTTTTCAATTTTATCGTATGCATTACCTGATAGTAATGCGTGAGTGGTTATAGCCCTGACACTTTTAGCCCCTCGCTCCATCATAAGATCGGCAGCTTTCGCTAAGGTGCCGGCCGTATCCACCAAGTCATCAACCAGGACAACATTTCTGCCCTGAACCTCTCCTATTAGTTCCATATGCGAAATTACATTGGCTTTTGCTCTCTGCTTGTAACAGATCACCACATCACTTTCCAGAGCTTTGGAATACGCATAGGCTCTTTTGGAACCACCCATATCGGGAGATGCTATAGTAAGGTTATCCAAATTCAGGCTCCTCAGATATGGAAGAAACAGTGTAGAAGCAAACAAATGGTCAACAGGTTTTTCAAAAAATCCCTGAATTTGATCTGCATGAAGGTCCATAGTTATAATACGCGTAGCCCCTGCAGTTTCAAGCATTTTAGCAATTAATTTTGCCGCTATAGGAACTCTTGGTTTATCCTTTCTGTCTTGCCGAGCCCATCCATAATATGGAATTACAGCTGTAATATGCCTGGCTGAGGCACGTTTTGCAGCATCTAACATCAACAGCATTTCCATAAGGTTTTCAGAACTTGGATTTGTAGAACCAATTACAAAAATTCTGGTACCACGAATAGACTCTTCAAATGATGGTTGGAACTCCCCGTCGCTGAAATGCGAAAACAAAACATTACCCAATTCTGCACCATAAAATTTGGCGATTTTTTTACCCAGTTCCATACTTTGGGTACAGGCAAAAATTTTCGGTTCCGGTACTTGATAAGCCATGGTTAATCTCTTGTTTTCTAGTTTCTTAAAACCCCTGATTCTTAAGGAGGTGCAAATTTAAAAATTTATTTGGGTTGCTAAAGGATAAATGTGGGTTATTTTAGTTTTGCAAACGAAATTATTTTTTAGCTTTGCAGTCCCTTTGCCTCGGTGGCGGAACTGGTAGACGCGCTGGATTCAAAATCCAGTGTCTTCGGACGTGTGGGTTCGATTCCCACCCGAGGTACAT
>NZ_CAMYIP010000100.1 GCF_947258525.1 uncultured Eudoraea sp. | reverse complement strand
ACCCGTATTAAGACCTACAATACATGGCATTGATATAGATACTGACTTGATACGTCTTTTATAATGTTCTGGATAATCCATTTAAATAGAATTTCGGGTATATGGAATTCACATTTACCCGTTTCCTTCAACTGTATTAATGCCAATGGGTTAATTTGTCGAAGGGAAATATGTTTGTTGAACTCATAATCAAAACCTTTATTTTACTTTTAGTTGGCTTTGCCATGATGGTCGAATTTGTTTTTATTTTTCTAAAGATTAATTTAGTATTGTTGTAATTACGATAATGAGGCATTCAATTGCCAAATACCCCAAAAGATCAATCCTATATATAATAGAAAGATAAGTTTCATTAAGTTGACCATTTTTTTGGCCTCCGGAGTTAACCCGTAATCAACTTCGTTATCTAAATCATCCTCGTTTTTATCCTTAAAGTCCTTTTGTTTTATAAACAAGGACTTTATTTTTAAGAACCAGTTGATATTTTTGTTTTTTGGTATACCATAATCCCATATTTCATTTAGCCCTTTAATTTGAAAGCGGATATAGTTGGCCCGGTTCCACCCACTTCTGATGTGAAATCCATAAGAGCGTATCATATACATGCCATAGCCGCTTAGCACACAACCAATGATCCCTATCAACACAACAACGAGAGGGTTCTTTAAAGACATTTCATCTGACAAGAGTTCCTTACCAGTATAACCCAACAAGCCTCCTAAGAAGGTATAAAAGAAAGTAGCCATGGCCCACATGCGTTCCTTAATCTTGGCGGCATCTTCGGTGAACCATTTATAAAGATCCAGGTAGTCTTTCTCTTTGAGGTTATATTTTGTTGATATTTCCATTTTATTGAGTTTAGCTCATTTCGTATATCGCATTTGATTTATTAATGACACAGGCTGTAACAACAATCAGAAATTGAGCACCGAGATAAAAAAGGACACGAAGTTCAAAGTCATCTTTTACTTTTGCACCCTCTGCTTCCATGGTTTTTCGCCTTTTCAAGCCAATGACCCTATTCTGCCTTTTACGGTGTAGCAATTCAATATTACGAAACAGTACAAGTTCCTTTTTAATGACCACATAGGTAAAAATGACGTAACCTATCGCCAGTACCGAAGCCAACAGGATCAGGATTTTGTCTATGCTCAGATTTTTAGAGTACGTCACAATGACTAATGCTATAACGGCCACTGTTGAACGAATTAAATGTTTCCAAATAAGATCGTGGCGGTATTTATGTTCATCCCACAATAAAGATCCCTCTTCAGATTTTACAAAATTTTCAAAAACCTTTAGTTCAGTTTTATTATTTTCTTTCAATCGTATCTTTTTTAATCTAATTCTATTTTGCTACAAGTCACTTTTCCCGAAAATTGTCGTCATATTGTCTCCTGTGGTTACTTTCCAATAAGTGCCTTTCGAGTTAATAGAAACATCCTGAGAAACATATGTAATCCTTTCAATAATGGCGAAACCAAATTCTATTCGAGGTCGGTAACGTTTTACAGTATACCCATCATTCCCATTATTTGGATATTCCTTTGCTGCCCAATTTCCATTATCTTCTTCCAAATAAGGAACTAAATCCTCTATACCCGAATACATGAACGTATCCTCTTCCAGTCCACCTCCGTATTGTGGCAACTTTTTATTCCGACTTACGCTGAATAGAAGGATAAGCAACAGACCAACCCAATCCATATGGACTATTACCTCCTCCAGAGTTATAGTTTAATGATAAAGCTGGAGTAAAACCATTACGACCAGGTGATATAGGTAGCGGAATGCTAAAACCTGGCGAAACAACTTCAGGATAAATTAGCGGTAGATTCCGAGCAGATTATGCTGACAATGTTGATACTTTTGAATTTCTATTGAATATAGATTAACAACGTCTACGCATCGTAATATCACTTGTTGCATAATCGGTATTAATAACATTTCCTGCACTATTCCTTCTTCGAGCAATTGGTCTATACTGTTCAGCTCTGGTCACTCTAGATTCTACATAAGGAATGAACTCATTTCTATATCCTGACCAATTATCCTGTCTGTGTTTCATTATTCGACTATGCTCTATACCATAGGTAAAATCGCGTAATGGAGGATGTAATTTAGAAATTGGCATACCGAGTATACCGTCTACAAGAGAATAAAATCCATTCATATTAAAATGCTGCGGATCATTATGTCCATTTTTAATCGAACGATCTAATTCACGATGAACGGTTACTTCCAATAGCTTTCCTTTTCTCATAGAGCACACGACGTAGGCATATGCAAGCAATTCATACTGCAAGTCTGTATAATAGGTATCTGCCTGTTTAACACCTGCTACAGCTTCATCTAATTTGGGGTGCCTAACTAGTTCGGTATGGACAAAACAACCATTGTTAGCGCGCTCGACCTTGGTACCATCACCTCTGTGATTCCAATCATGTGTCTGATATGCACCGTCATTATTAAGCCACATATGAATGCCTGTATTGTTTGCAGGTTGAGAACTAGTGGTTGCTTTATTTGTTGCAGCAGTATCATGAATTACAAAATAATTTGCAGTAACGGGTTTTGTTGTATCTCCGAGTATAGTATTGGCGTGAGCACCATGTTTGCTGATAAAATCACTTTTAAAT
>NZ_CAMYIP010000099.1 GCF_947258525.1 uncultured Eudoraea sp. | reverse complement strand
TATTTCTAAGCACCGTTCTAAGTTGATAGTTGGTAAGGATCAATTGGTGGAAATAGAATAAAAAGGAATTCGTTTAAAAGTATTGGAGGTTTATAGAAAACACGTATATTTGCAGCCCATTTACGGGAAAAAATAAAAGAATTAATAATCGAGGGTCGGGCACCCTACAAAATTAATGTGATATGCCAGTTAGAATTAGATTACAAAGACATGGAAAAAAAGGAAAACCGTTTTATTGGGTAGTAGCAGCAGATGCGCGCTCAAAAAGAGATGGAAAGTTCCTTGAAAAGTTAGGTATCTACAATCCTAATACCAATCCTGCCACAATTGAATTAAACATTGACAATTCTGTTCAATGGCTTGTAAACGGAGCTCAGCCTTCAGATACTGCCAGAAGAATTTTGTCGTATAAAGGTGTTTTATATAAGCATCACTTGTTAGGTGGTGTACGTAAAGGTGCATTAACCGAAGAACAGGCAGAAGCAAAATTCAATGCCTGGGTTGAAGAGAAGGAAAAGACTATTGCAAAGAAAGAGGCCGGACTTGATAAGGTAAAGGCTGATGCAAAAGCAAAAGCTTTGGAAGCTGAAAAAGAAGTAAGCGAAAAAAGAGCTTTAGCAGCAGCAGAGGCATTAAGCGAAGAGGCTGAAGCAGAAATAACAGAGGGAGAAATTGTTGTAACAGAAGAAGCCGGAGCAGAAACCGAAGCCACTGAAGAAGCAACTGCTGCGGCAGAAGAAGCTGTGAAAGAAGAGCCTGTTGCGGAAGAAGTTGCTCCCTTAGCTGAAGAAAAAGTAGAGGAAGCTGCTCCTGTAGCTGAAGAAACAGTAGCCGAAGAAAAGGCAGAGGAAGCTGCTCCCGCTGTTGAAGAAGCTGCCGAAGAGGCCGCTCCTGCTAAGGCAGAAGATGCTGCAAAGGAAGAAGGTGACACGGAAGAAAAGCCCGCTGCTTCTGATAAGAAAGAATAATTATTAGAACGAGATGCAGAAGGAAGATTGTTTCTACCTGGGCAAAATCGTTTCGAAACATAGTTTTAAGGGGGAGGTACTTGTTAAACTAGATACCGATGAGCCCGAAATATACGAAAACATGGAATCAGTTTTTGTTTCATTAGGAAACAATCTGGTTCCATTTTTTATTGAGAAGTGTTATTTGCATAAATCGAATCTGCTCCGTATACGGTTTGAAGACATTTCGTCTGAAGCCGATGCAGATCGTATTATAGGTTCTCATTTGTATCTTCCTTTAGAATTCCTGCCCAAACTTTCGGGTAACAAATTCTATTATCATGAAATTATAGGGTTTGATATGATCGATAGCCAACACGGAAATATTGGAATTATAACAGGTGTAAATGATTCTGTTTCCCAGGCACTTTTTGAGGTGCAAAAGGATGATAAGGAATTGCTTATCCCTGTCGCAGATAATATCATTGATAAAGTGGACAGAGACAACAAAACGCTTTACGTAACAACTCCCGAAGGCTTGGTAGATCTCTATCTTTCCTAGTATTTTCAATTGAGATTAGAAGAGCATAGCACTTTTTAGGTTGTTTCTTTTTTTCTATCTTTCATTGTCCTTTTTATTTTGGGTAAAAACATGAATATCCGAATTGTTTTTTGTCTTGTGGCTCATGCTTTATTTTTAAGCTGCACAATCGAAAATTCGAAATCTATTGAAGATTTTGAAATACACCCTGATTTTAAAATTGAATTAGTTGCCTCTGAACCATTGGTTTTTGATCCGGTAGACATGCAGTTCTCTCCCTCCGGTAAAGCCTATGTTTTGGAAATGCCCGGATATCCTATGCGGGATGAACAAAGCCGGATTATTCTTTTGAAAGACACTGATGATGACGGGATCTATGATGAAAGGAAAGTTTATGCTGATAGCCTCGGAGTAGCTTCCTCTTTTATGTTTTACAATGATGGTTTCCTGGTTGCTTCCCCTCCTCATCTTATTTGGATTTCTGACCAGGATTTTGATGGGTCGGCCGAAGAACGTGTCCATATTATGGATGGATTTAGCAATGAGAATCTTCAGCATAATTTTAATGGATTGACTTATGGATTGGATAATTGGATTTATGCAGCAAATGGTGGAAACTCGGGAAAACCCTATTTTTTCTCTAAACCTGATGCTATTCTAAATTTAAGAGGAGGTGATCTCCGTTTGGATTTGGAAAATGAAATAGCCGAGAGGGTGGGAGAATCTTCCGGGGGATTTAAAATTACTTTCGACGAATGGGGGAGATTATATGAAACGCATAACCTGGAACATGTTTCACAATTGGTATTTGAGGATCGTTATTTCGGAAATTTTCCTGTTACTCCCGGCCATGCATTAACAAATATCTCCGACCATGATGAAAACGGCTTATCTAGAATTTATCCCATTGGTGAGCAGGAAACCAGAGTAAATCACCCCGAGCAATCCGGATATTTTTCAGGAGCATGTGGAATTACATTTTACGGGGGAGGAATTTTTCCCGAAGATTTTGATTCATCTTTATTGGTAGCTGATTGCGTTCTTAATCTCATTCACATGGACCTGTTAACAGAAAACAACGCAGCTTCCAAAGCCAGCAGAGTTGGAGATAGAACCGAATTCCTGGCGTCCAGTGACAGGGCATTCAGACCGGTTAATATGACTGTAGGACCGGATGGGTCTCTTTATGTTTTAGATATGCACAGGGAAGTAATTGAACATCCTGAATGGATTCCGGATGAAATTGAGGCCGAATTGGATTTAAATGCTGGGAGAAAGAAAGGAAGAATCTATCGTATTACGGGAGTCCAATATAACTATGAAAAACCAAAAGATCTGGAAAGTTTCAGTGAAAAAGAATTTGTAACGGCCCTGGGGAACAAAAATCAATGGATAAGGAAGACAGCTCAACAAATACTTGTAACTAACAAGAACTATAATTCAGTTCCTTTACTTGCAACACAATTAGACACCACTCAAAATCCTTTGGCAAAAATCCATAGCTTATGGACACTTGAGGGTCTGGGTAGTTTAAGTAACAAACAATTAATGAAGGCTTTAAATGACCCTTATAGCCCTATTGCCGAAAATGCCCTGAAAATTCTGGAGGCAAGACCAGCAGAAATTGACAAGTTTATAGAACCGCTCCTGGGTTTGACCCTGGCAAGTAATTCACGACTTAGAATGCAGGCTAATCTTACCCTCAGTACTATCCCAGATTCTTTATATTTTGCACACAGAGGTCAAATCGCTGCCTTATTGAGAAAGGCATTAAATGAAACTCAATCAGATCAATGGAATAGAATGGCAATGTCCTTTGCATTAAGCAGACAGGCTGGCAGTTTTGTTGGTGAAGAGTTGACTAATAACAAGGAGCTAACAGAAGATCAAAAACAAGTATTGGGAATTTTGACCGGTATAGTTGGAAAAGAAATGGATGGCTTGAGTATTAAATCCGTTCTGGATGGGATCTATAAAAGTGATATATCAACATCATCAAAAGCCGAACTCATTGAATCACTTTCCGAAGGATACATTCAGAGGGTAACTCAACTGGCAGACAAAGACGGGAAGAATTCAATTTTACAAGCCTTGAGAAGTCTGGAAAATACTAACGATCTGAGTATAATAAAAGCTGCCGGAGAACTGCGTCTTGCCATGGGATTCCAATCTTCTAAAAAGATAAATGAATTAGTGGCGCAATCCCAAAAGGATATTTTAGCCCAAAAGGGTAGTATAGATGAGCAATTAATACAATTAAAGTTAATTGGCTTGTCTGATTTCGATAGCAGAGCCACTTTGTTATACACATTGTTAAATAGCAAAAGACCAATGGTTTTGCAAAGGGAATCCCTCAAACAATTATGGAATTCTAACGAAAAAGGAGTGGGTCCAAAACTATTAGTTATGTGGAATTCTTTAGCTCCGGAAGCTAGAAAGCACGCAACGGATATTCTGTTATATAAATCCTTTAATCATGATGCGCTTCTAACTGCCATGGAAGATGGAACGGTGAACCTCGGTGAATTTAATCTGGATCTGGAACGCAGGAGGGTGTTGTTGTTTTCTGATGATGAAGATATTCGAAAACGAGCTGAGGCATTATTTTCGGATAGCGGAGTTGTTCAAAGGAAACAGGTAATATTAGAAATGAAACCTGCATTGGCCCTCAATGGAGATTCGGAAAAGGGAAGTATGGTATTTGAAAACTTATGTTCAAGCTGCCATATCTATGGGAATACAGGTAATGACGTAGGTCCTGTTTTAACCGAAATAAGCAGGAAAAGTAAGGAGTCCCTGATTCATGAAATTCTAGACCCTAATGCTGCTGTGGATACCCGATATTTGAACTATAAAGTAGTCACGACCGGTGGCAGTATCTATTTTGGACTAGTCAGCAATGAAACAGATACAGAACTGACTTTAAAAATGACAGGTGGCGAAGAAGTAATTATTCCAAAAAATACAATTGAAGTCTTTATGTCTACCGGAAAATCTTTAATGCCTGAAGGGCTGGAAGCAGGAATAAATAAACAAGACATGGCTGATTTGCTGGCATTTCTTCAACAAGCGCGATAAAGAACTTAAACTTAAAGTTTCATACTTTCCTATATGGAACTTAAAAGTTTCAAATTAATCTATCAGGAAATGGGTTTTTCGAAATTGTTTTAGCAGGGATGAATTTAAAGGCATTTTAAGCCAGAGACATTTTACAATACTCCAGACACTTTTTAACCTCCTCTACAGCATTTGAGCCTTCCGGGATATCGTATTCCAGTTCTATGGTTACGGGAAATTTATACTTGTTATCCCTGATTAATTGAAGGGCCTGGGTTATAGGAGTATCTCCGGTTCCCCAGGGAAGATTCCCTTTGCCATGCTCCGGTGTTTGCCGATCTTTGGTGTGCATGCTCATTATCCGCTTATGTTTGCTCTTTATAATTTCCAGCGGAGCTTTATTTCCGGCAGCTACATAATGGCCCAGATCCAGGTTCAATGCGTTGTATTTAGATTGTTTCAGTGCTGTATCCCAAAAGGTGGGGGTTTGTTGTTCATGACCATGATAGGCTACATAAATACCATGTTTTTTTGCCATGGCTCCAAGTTTTTGGGTATAAATATCATCATCCGGATGCTCCAGGGTTACATGGCTGGCACCTAAAGTTTTTGCTACCCGCATTCCCCAATTAATTTCGTCATCAGTATTGTCTTTTCCAAAGGCACGTGGTTTAAAAGCATAGATTGTAACTCCTGCATCATTATACATCTTCCTTAGTTCTTCAAATTTATCCATGGATACAGCCGAACGCCATTTCGCAACTTCTTTGTTGTAAACTGCCGTTTTTGCCTGCATTTCTGCCAGCTCTTTTTGCTGCTCCTCATTAAGTACTTCTCCTCTGCGTTTAGATCTTAACAAGGAGTAATAGGCACGACGGTTAACCGGATTTTCCGGTTTTCCCGCGAATGACTCGGCCGGATCTCCCATAAGTTCAATGGCACTGATACCGCAATCCAATATGTACTTTAAGGTGGCCTCGGCACTTTGATCGGGCATGCTCCTGAAAGAATAAGTGATTACACCAATCTGTACCCCGTTTATTATTGAATTTGGCCGGTAGCTGTTTTTTAGATTTGACGGAGCCGCAAGAAGGGAGGGACCCGTAATGGCTGCACCTGCCGCAAAAGTCACAGAAGTACCAAGAAACCTTCTTCGGCTATAAATACTTTTTTTATTTTCCATAATCTTGTTTGTTAAGTGTTCTTTTAGTTTATCAACTTTTCGTTTTGAAGTATACCAAATATTTTCAGTTGTCGCATTGACCAGGGAATTGTTCCCTCTTCTTCCAGATCTGCACCTTTCCAGTTTTCGCTCTTCGGATCCTCATCTTCAGGAATGCTTACAATGGGCAAGCTATCCGACATGGAACTTAGTACTTGATTAATAGGGTGAGGGCCATCGCTGTTGGGTTTGCAGCCCGGAGATGTCAAAAAAATCGAAAAAACTAAGTAAAAGTTTTTTCGTACCAGAAGTCTTATTTTCCGGGATAAATTAATTATCATACTTTAGAATTAGTATAAGCTCTGTATTCGCTACCTGATGAATGAAAATTAATTATATTAAGCCCAACTTACAAGTATTTTGTAATACTTTACAAAACAGCACTTGAAAAACCAGCCTTAGCAATGATTCGTAATCTATCATTATTTATCCTGATCATTCTCCTGACCAGCTGTAAAGATAAAACAGAAGCGATTGCTTCAGCCGAGACGAAACCTCCAAATGTAGTCTTAATTTTTACCGATGATCAGGGTTATCAGGATGTAGGTGTATTCGGAGCTAAGGACATCCCTACGCCACACCTGGATAATATGGCTAAGGAAGGAGTTAAATTAACCAGTTTTTATGCCGCCCAGGCAGTATGCTCGGCTTCAAGAGCCGGGCTGTTAACAGGCTGTTATCCTAATCGTATTGGGATTCACAATGCATTTATGCCAGATAGTAAAATTGGTTTAAATCCTTCAGAAACAACTATTGCCGAAATGCTTAGATCAAAAGGATATGCCACCGGCATTTTTGGAAAATGGCATTTAGGTGATCATCCGGATTTTTTGCCTGGCAAACATGGTTTTGATGAATATTTTGGAATTCCCTATTCTAACGATATGTGGCCCTTTCATCCACAACAGGGTCCGGTGTTTAATTTTGGACCTTTGCCTTTATATGAGAATGAAACCATTATAGACACTTTAACCAACCAGGCTCAATTAACAACTCAAATTACGGAGCGCAGCGTAGATTTTATAAATAGGAACAAAGACCGTCCTTTTTTTCTCTATGTCCCGCATCCACAACCCCATGTGCCTTTATTTGTATCTGATAAATTCAGGGGAAAGTCGGGTAGGGGATTATATGGCGATGTTATTATGGAGATTGATTGGTCTGTAGGTCAGATTTTAAATGCTTTAAAAAGCCATAATCTTGATGAAAATACGGTTGTTATTTTTACTTCTGACAATGGTCCCTGGTTGTCCTACGGAAATCATGCCGGTAGTGCTCTGCCATTTCGTGAAGGCAAGGGTACTGCCTGGGAAGGAGGGCATAGGGAACCATTTATTATAAGATATCCTGCCGGTTTAAAAGGAGGTCGCACTATAGATGCTGCAGTTATGGCCATAGATATCTTACCTACGATTGCAGCTATTACAGGTTCAAAATTGCCTGAAGCTGCTATTGATGGTAAAAGTGCTTGGGAATTGCTCTATGGAGACAGCAAAGAGAGCCCTCAGGAGGCATATTATTTTTATTACCGTGTGAATGAACTTCATGGTATCCGATACGGAAAATGGAAGCTTTATTTCCCGCACAATTACAGGACTATGGAAGGTCAGCAGCCTGGCAAGGATGGTCTTCCCGGCAATTATGTGCATTTAGATTTAAATGAAATTGAGCTTTATGACCTTTCTGAAGACCTTGGCGAAACTACGAATGTAGCTGCTGAATACCCCGAGGTTGTGGAAGAAATAGAACAGCTTGCAGATGCAATGCGAAAAAAATTAGGGGATTCATTGAAAGATATAGAAGGAACGGATAACAGACAGGCAGGTACTATAGAATGAGAAAACCATTTAAGTTTAAACAATTTACCATTTATCAGGATCGCTGTGCTATGAAGATTGGTACGGATGGGGTTTTGTTAGGTGCCTGGACGAATATTTTCCATTCGCCTGAATCTATTTTGGATATAGGAGCCGGCACTGGCGTCATCGGTTTAATGATGGCCCAAAGATGTTCAGCGGAGAGTATCGATGCCATTGAAATAGATGAGGATGCTTTTGAACAATGCGTTGAAAATTTCGAGGCCTCTCCATGGGCAGACAGATTGTTTTGTTATCATGCTTCTTTTGATGAATTCCTTGATGAGGTTGATGACAAATATGATCTGATAATTTCCAACCCGCCTTATTATTCTGAAGAAGTTTCCAGTGGTGATAGTGTAAGAGACCAGGCCCGGCAGAATAGTTCCCTGCCTTTTGGCCTTCTTTTAAAAGGGGTCTCTGAACTACTTGCTGAAAGTGGCATTTTTGCCTTGGTAACTCCTTTTAAAGAAGAAAAGAGAGTGCAAGAGGAAGCCTTAAAATTTGGTCTATACCCACTACGTTTAATGCATGTAAAAGGGCATCCGTCTTCTGAAGTTAAAAGAAGTTTTATGGAATTTCAATTTAAAAAAACCGATGTCCTAAAAAGTGAACTGACTATTGAAAAGTCAAGACACAAGTATACGGAGGAATATATCGAGCTTACTCGGGATTTCTACCTTAAGATGTAAGTTTAATCCTGTCTGTAAATGGGGCGGGTGAGGCATGTAGGACCACCACCACCTTTGTAACTGATTTCTTTTCCCTCATAAGTATGAACAGTACACCCTGCCTTTCGCAAAGCATTTTCAGTATCTGTATTTCCTGCTACCATTACGCAATCCCTCGGACCAACGGCCAGCACATTGCAACCCATAGATTCAAATTCATGTTCGGGTACTTCTACAAAAGTAAATCCACGGTGCAATAATTCATTCCTGAATGAAATGGGCATTAACGGGGAATAAACGACTGCCAGATCTTTATCAACCGGACTTAAAATAGACATTAAGTGGAAGACATCTGTTGGGCCTTTGTAATGCGGAAGCTCTGCCACCAATACTTTAATATTGTAATGAGCGAGCAATTCTTTTAGTTGTTTGATGCCCGATAAATTTGTGCGATATGTATGCCCAACGGCCAAGGTATTTTTGTCCAACCATGCGACATCTCCTCCTTCAAGGGTGCCGGGGTTTTTTATGGTTCCAAGAACCGGAATATTGCTGGCTTCGAAGAATTTTTTTTGTGCATTCGGTTCCATAGACCTGGCTTGCTTACCCATATTGCAAATAATCATTCCATGATCTGTGGCTATGCTGGCATCACGGCAATAAATGGAATCTATAGTAACCGATTCAGATTTGGGAAAACAACTTATATGAGGTACTTTCCTGACAAGTAAATTTTTGAATTCTTCATATTCCTCTTTTGCCCTGGCCAGATCTGGTTTGGAAAGGTAATTATGAACAGCCCATTCTTTTTTTAGCTTTTCCTCACTAATAAATGCTTCCTCCGGGGTTTTGATGAACACGGATTCCAATTTTTTGAACTCAGAATGACAGGTATATTGCATCTAAATATTAGGTTGAATCTTTATTTTTCCATTTTACAAATACATAAAATGGTATTCCTAACATCAACAAAATAAATCCCCAAAATACAGACTTTTCCCCTGCCCCGAATATAGCCCAAATAGCGTAGGAAAAAGCCAGACTTCCCATGCCATATATTCCCAACCATGGTTGGGAAGGTAACTTTCTTTCTAATAGGATACTTACATAGGCAGCAGCGGTAAAAAGATAAGGGACTAAGGCAGTTAATGTTCCCAGTAAAATTAGAAACCTGAATTGCTCAACCAAACCTTCGGAATAGTTCATTAGCATTAATACGGAAGCCAAAGTGCTGCCAATAAGCATTCCATAAACCGGAACACCTTGTTTGTTTTCCTTCTTAAAAATTCCAGGAAAGAGTTTGTCTTTTGCAGTAGCCCTTGGTAATTGACCAACTATTAAGATCCATCCGTTAAGGGCGCCAAAGGCAGCAATTGCTGCACCACATGCAACTAATCCACGTCCTAATCCCCCTGTCATAATCCCCATGGCATCTGCAAATGGTGCCGGTGAAATGGCAAGCTCTCCTGGAGGCACCATCCCCATGACAGCTATTGTTCCCAATATATAAACCATAGTAGTAATCAATGTTCCCAGGATAGTGGCTCTGGGAATGGTTTTTCC
>NZ_CAMYIP010000098.1 GCF_947258525.1 uncultured Eudoraea sp. | reverse complement strand
AAAACCCAGCAGATCAAGGCTGCTTACGATCTGGTACGAAAATCCCGCAATCCATGAAAAAAGTGTACACGCACGAAAATCGCATGATCGTGTTCAACATGAAAAACGTGCTGCAGGGGGAAGGTTAATCATTGATTCTGAAATTAGTGATGATGTGATTTTGGCAGGAGGGGATGTAACGATCACTGAAGATGCTAAAATACATGGTGATCTGATCAATTTTGCCGGAAATATTGAAATGAACGGAGAAGTGAAGGGAATGTTTAAATCCTATTCCGGTGAACTTGTACTCAATGGTAAAGTGGGAGAAGATGCATACCTGAATGGAGGGAAAATTTTAATAAACGGTGAAATATCTGGTGCCTCTCGAATAGCAGCCGAGGATATTGAAATTGGCAGTAATGCCAGATTTCTAAGTGATGTGGAGTATTGGTCTGAAGACCAAGAACTTAATTTTAAAAATTCTCTAATAAACTCAAAAGCTACCTACAATGAGGGCCTTATACCCGAAATAGAACCTTTTCCCTGGGAGGGATTTGGAGTGGTCGCATTTGGGCTTTGGGTCTTTTATGTCATTTCAGCATTTTTAATTTTAGTCTTGCTGAACTGGGCTTTCAATGATTTTTTCGCAAATACAGTCGCCAATTTAGACAAAGAACTGTTGAATAGTTTTGTTTATGGATTGATCTATCTCTTAGGTATGCCCTTGCTCATTGTACTTACATTTATTCTAGTTGTTGGTATTCCTATTGGCCTGTTTCTGCTTGTATTATACATTTTCAGTATTTTATTTGGGCATTTAGTAGCAGCCTTATTGATGGCCCACTATTTAAATAAAGACAGGAATTGGAATTTCTGGACTATAGTATTCGTATCAATAGGAATAGCTATTGTACTCCGTTTACTAACCTTGATACCCTTCCTGGGTGGTTTAGTTTCTATAGTAGTAATTGCCATCGCTTACGGATTATTCTTCCTTCTTTACTTACAAAAGAGAAAAAACAAACTTAAAATAGCGCAATAATGTTGTTAAAAGAAGAACATATATCAATAGATATCCCTGTAAAAAAAGTCGTTTTAAAAGGAAATCTTTCAGTGCACGAGAATGCCAAAGCTTTGGTGCTTTTTTCCCATGGCAGCGGTAGTAGCCGCTTGAGTCCCAGAAATAACTATGTGGCAAGTGTATTGCAGCAAGAGGGGTTAGGCACCCTGTTGTTCGATCTTCTAACAGAGGAAGAAGATCGGCTTTACAAAACCCGCTTCAATATTAACCTGTTAACTCAAAGACTAATTGCCGTAACAGAATGGATAAAAATGCAGAAGGAAACCAAAGGACTTCAATTAGCTTATTTTGGAGCAAGTACAGGAGCTGCATCTGCATTAAGTGCTGCCGCATACTTTGGCGATGACATTGGTGCTGTGGTCTCCAGGGGAGGTAGACCAGATCTTGCCATGTCCGAGTTGCATGAGGTAACTGCACCCACACTATTTATTGTTGGTGGATGGGATAAAGTGGTAATTGGACTAAATCAAAAAGCCTATGACAAATTGAGATGTGAACGGAAACTGGAAATTATCCCGGAAGCTACACATCTTTTTGAAGAAGAAGGCAAATTAGAGGAAGTAGCGGCTTTATCTGCAAAATGGTTTACAAATCATCTACAAATAAAATAGACGAAAAATGTTCAAAGATAGAATTGATGCAGGGTTACAGTTGGCAGATGAGTTACTACCTTATAAGGATCAAAACGCAGTGGTTTTAGCTATACCCAGAGGTGGCTTACCTTTGGGCGCGCTAGTCGCAAAAACCCTGAACGCCCCTTTAGATGTTGCACTGTCTAAAAAAATAGGACATCCCTACAACAGGGAATATGCCATTGGCGCTGTAAGCATGGATCAAATTGTTCTGAATGATGTTGCCGGAGTACATACGCGATATATTGAAGAAGAAACTACTCGCATTAGGGAAAAATTAAAGAAAAGACATCAGCAATACTATAAAAACCGGAAGCCGCAGGAATTAAAAGATAAGGTCGTAATAATTATTGACGATGGAATTGCTACAGGTAATACAATTCGCGTAACCGCAGAAATGGTCAAGGCTCATGAACCTAAAAAAGTGATCGTAGCTATTCCTGTGGCCCCTCCTTCGGCAATTAAAAGTATGGAAAGCTCATCCTTTATAGACGAGGTAGTTTGCTTGTATACCCCATACGATTTTATGGCGGTTGGTCAGTTTTATGAGTATTTTGATCAGGTCTCAGATGAAGAAGCCATAAATTTGTTACAGGAAAGCAACGAATACAAAGAGCATTAGCCTTTTATAACCCCTAGTGGTCTGAGTTTTGCAACTTTCTTTGCTATTCCTGAGGCACTAACGGTATCCACCACAAGTTCTATATCCTTATAAGCGATTGGTGCTTCTTCAGCAATTCCCCTGTAGGATCCCTCCACCAAAATTCCTATTTCTTGTAGTTGTTTTTTTAAGACCGGTGCATTCACTACTTTTTTGGCAGCAGTTCTGGATAAGTTTCTTCCTGCTCCATGGCAACAAGATCCGAAAGTAAGTTCATGACTTTTGGAGGTGCCTGCCAGTACATAAGAGAAAGTACCCATGCTGCCGGGTATTATTACGGGCTGTCCTGCATCAATATATTTTTTGGGCAGTTCATTAAAACCTGGTCCAAACGCACGGGTGGCTCCTTTTCTGTGTACAATAACTTTTTGTAGTTCATTGTTAATGCTATGAGTCTCAATTTTTGCAATGTTATGGGCCACATCATAGACTAGTTTTAAGGCACCGTTTTCTTTGCCAAAGATTCTTGCCCATGCATTCCTGGCTTCCCAGGTAATTAACTGTCTGTTACACCAGGCATAATTTGCCGCTGCGCACATCGCCTTAAAATAGTTTTGTCCCTCCGGAGAATCAAAAGGAACACAGGCCAGCTCACGATCGGGCATTTTCACATCATACTTGGCCATGGCAGTCATCATTAAACGAATATAATCCGTTGCAACCTGATGACCCAACCCCCGGGATCCTGTGTGAATCATTACAGTTACCTGACCTTTTCTTAAACCGTAGGTTTTGGCAATGCTATCATCAAAAATTTCAGTGATATAGCTTACTTCTACAAAATGATTTCCCGAACCAATGGTACCCAACTGATCGTGTCCCCGATTTTTGGCCATTGCAGAAACTGCCTTGGGTGAGGCATCCGCTAATTTCCCTTTACTTTCAATATATTCAAGGTCTTCTAGGGTTCCATAACCATGTTCCACGGCCCATTCAGCACCTATTGCCAGGACATTTTCCATTTCCTCCTGGGAAAGTCTAATTGTACCGCCTTTTCCAAGTCCTGTAGGGATTTCTTTATTTAATTCATGAACTAAATCTTCCAGTTGATCTTTTACATCCTCTATTTGCAGTTGGGAACTTAGCAGCCGAACTCCACAATTAATATCATAGCCTATTCCCCCGGGCGAAATTGCCCCTGTAGGATGAGACGTGGCAGCTACCCCGCCTATGGGGAAACCATATCCCTCATGAACATCGGGCATTACCAGGGATGCTTTTTTGATACCAGGAAGGCAGGCCACATTTACCAATTGGTTTAAAGATCTGTCTTCCATAATATCGTCCAACAGTATTTCACTGGCCAGAATCCAGGCCGGTACATGCATGTTATTTCGAAAAGATTTCGGAATTTCCCACAGGAAATCCTCAATTTTCAGAATATCTTTTTTTTCAACTTTCTTCATCTAAATATCAAAGATTATATGGGTTTCCCAATTATTTTGGTCATTCTTTTTAACGCGGGCTTCATGGTAAGTAACTCCTTTTATTTCCCTGTCGAATTGATCAAACCAAATACCATATAACTGAGCTTCTACCTTGTTTTCTGTTAGTTCTGAGAAATAAACACTACAAAAAAGAGATTTCTGAATATTGGAGAGCGACAATACTTCCGATAAAAAATCAATCAATAAACTGGTACAGTCATCAGCTGAAACAACAACCTGCATTGAACAGTCATAATGACTAATGGTCTTACAGCCACCTTCCTTCAGAATATCGCACATTGCATCCAGACTATTCGTAAAAAGTTCTCGTAGTGTACGACCACTCACTTCAATTTCAACATCGGCTGTATGTTTCAGTAAATGACTCATTTCTTGATTGCCTTGACTGTAACAAATGAACCTTCTCCGTGCCCTTTCTTTGGAACCTGAACTTCCTCAATATCTTCCATGTTTCCAAATAGGGTCTGATTAAATACCAAATCCTTGAATCCCGTACTCTTAAGAACCTTGGTTAATCGATCCACAGTATAAAACCTGGCATTTCCGTAGAAATTACTTTGGTTCTTTTTGTCTATATATTGTTTGGCCACACTACGTTCTTTATCCAAAAACCCGATGATAATAGCTCCATTGGGCTTAAGTACCCTATGTGCTTCTCGTAAGGCTCTTTTTATATCGGTTAGAAAACAGACTGTGACAAAAAGGACAAAATCGAATTGTAATGCGGCATAGGGCAGATGTTCCGCAGTTCCTTCCATAATTTCAATACCTCTTTTAATGGCTTTTGCAGCCATTTCCCTCGATGGTTCTATCCCTTCCTTAATTCCTAATGGTTTTGAAAATCTCCCGGTACCAAGTCCAACTTCTATACCGCTAATGTTTTGAGGCAGTTCCAAAAACTGTTCCTGAAGGGCCAAAACTTCTGATTGATAGACCTCCGGATGATCATCGTACCATTTTTCATACTGAGACACATGCGTGTCAAATGTTTCTATAATTGCCATATCTTTTGTTTTACCTCAATATGAAAAGAAAAAAGGGAATCCAAAATGACCTAAATCAGTCCAATGGATTTTAACATGCCATTAGATTATTTTTAACTTACCTTCATTAGCCAGAGGAATTAAAAAACCGTTCAAAGCTGAGATCTTACCTTGAACGGCATATTGTGTAAATTAAACAAAAGAACCTTTTAGTCCATAATACCAAAAGTTACTTTCGTATTTACTCGATATTCGGCGATACTGTTGTCTTTTACACTCACTTGCATATCCTGAACATAAACAGATTTAATGTTCTTTACCGTTTTTGATGCTTCATTAATAACATTCTGTACGGCATCCTCAAAACTCTCGGTAGAGTTTCCTAAAACTTCTATTACTTTTAATACTGACATAATTATTTATTTTAATTGTTTACAAATTGGGCAGGGCTCTTAACAGATATTGTTCTCTTAAACTGAATTACCATTTACTACGACGCTTAACCAAATCGTCCAGGCTCTTCTTTTAAGGAACATTTAGCCAAAAGTATTTCTTTGATAAGCACCTTACAATGATTTGGATCATTCCGTGGTTTGCTTCCAACAAGATTTATACATCATATCCTGGAGATAGGTCATGAATAACATAATTAGAATGCCGGTATATTCAACCAACTGATTTCCATCATTTCGTTAGTGTACCCTTCGGGTTAAATTTGTGTTTAAACCTATCACCATATGGAAAAGATGACTACCGTCAAAAATGATATCATGATTAAAAATTTGGAAACCACGGAATGTATAGAGTTATTGAACAATAACTATATTGGGCATTTGGCATTTATATCTCATAAGGAACCTTATATATTGCCTATTACCTATTCCTATAATCAGAAAAGCAATTCAATCATAGGGTATTCTGCGGAAGGCCATAAGATTGATGCGATGCGAAAAAATGATCTGGTCTCCCTCGAAGTAGAAGAAATTAAGTCTGTAAATAATTGGCGTTCTGTAAATGTACATGGTACGTTTGAAGAACTGCAGGGAATTGATGCAAAGTACTTATTGCATGAGTTTGCCCAAAAGGTAAAAAAATTAGTAGAACAAAAAGAAGGTGCACACCCGGAATTTATTAGTGAATTTTCGAGCAAACTCTATGGTCAAGGCATTCCAATAGTCTATAGGATAAATATACATGAGATTACAGGTAAATACAGAAATTCTTGAAATAGTTAGAACATGTCATTATTTTTTTATGATCTATGCTCTCTTTTTGATCCACGCACAATTATTTTGATAATTACGTAACTAACGTTTGTGATTTAACAAACTAAAATATAAGATCTACAATGTCAGCAAAAAGAAAACTAGCTGCAATTATGTTTACTGACATTGTCGGCTATACTGCTTTGATGGGATCAGATGAGGATATGGCGTTGGAAGTATTGCGAAAAAGCCGGGATATTCATATTAAAAATATTAAGCAATTCAAAGGCATACTTATTAAAGAAATGGGTGACGGTATGTTGGCCCAGTTTGATACTGCGATTGATTCGGTGTTGTGCGCTATAGAAATACAAAAACAATCGAGACACCAAATCAAAGAGAAAATTCGGATTGGAATACATCTTGGCGACATTACTTTTGATCATAAGGATATATTTGGCGATGGTGTAAATATAGCATCCCGATTACAATCGGTCGCAGATCCTGGGGGCGTTTATATATCTGAATCTATTCAAAAAGCTATTCGCGCTAAAAGTACTATCAGAACTAAATATTTAGGACAAGTCAAATTAAAAAATGTTGATTTTCCGGTAAACACGTATTGTATTCTTGAAGATGGATTGCCAGTTCCTTCTGCTACTAAAATAGAGCAGCTTAAAGGAAGATCCTTGTTTCATAAGCTTAGCAGGTCGGTTTATGTCTATATCATTTTGTTGTTTTTGATTATTGCAAATGTACTGTGGTTCCAAAGTTACTTCAAAAGTGAGGCTCCTGCGATATCTTCTTTACTTATTCTGCCCTTTGACAATTTCACAGGCGATACCTCATTGGAATATATTGTCGAAGGTATGCATGATGCATTAATTGGGGATGTAGGTAAAATAAGTGCCTTGAGAGTCCCTTCCAAGCGAACTGCCAATGCCTATCGCAATGTAGAGAAATCGATTCCTCAAATAGCCACAGAGCTTAAAATAGACGCAGCAATAGAAACTTCCCTGTCTTGCTACGGTGATAATATTTGTATTCAGGTAAAATTGGTGAGTGCATTTCCGGAAGAAAAGCAGTTGTGGGTGCACGAATTCAACATTGAGAAGGAGCAACTTTCGAATTTATCTAAGAAAATTGCCAAAGAGATCTCCCAGCAAATCAATTTAAATTTGACTCCTATGGAAGAAAAATTACTAGCTGAAGCCAAACCTATAGACCCTGAAGCTTACGAAGCTTATCTAAGGGGTATGGCTTATTGGGAGTTAGGTACAAAACCTGATCTGGACCGTGCCATGGGTTATTTTCAATTGTCTAGTGAAATTGATCCTAATTATGCCCTTGCTTATTTGGGTATTTCCAGAACCTGGGGAGGATATGTGCAACATGGATTTTTACCCTATCATGAAGTTTCCGAGAAAGTTAATGTTGCCCGAAAAAAGGCAATAATGCTGGACAGTTCCTTGGTAGAAATTCGTGCAGGAATGGCTACCAAATACACCTGGGGTGATTGGAATTGGCAGAAAGCTGAACAAGAATTTCTAAAAGCAATTGAAATAAATCCAAATTATGCTTTTTCACAGGCCTATTATTCCCATTTTCTGGCAATTATGGGTGATCCCGAAAAAGGGCTCCCGCATAGTAAACTTGCCATGGAACTAGATCCATTTAATACCTTATATATGTCTATCCATGGGCAAGCACTCAAAAATGCCGGTAAATTTCATGAAGCGCTGGAATTGTTGCAACAACTATATGAAATAGAACCGGATCAAGGCATTGCACTCCCTGCTTTATGGGCAGTCTATCAGGAATTGGGAGATACCGAAAAGGCACTTGATATTGCAAAAAAAATATACATATTAAAGGAAAATGAACTGGCCTTGAAATCTCTTGAACAAGGATTTAAAGAAGGTGGCTACCAATTGGCCATGCAGCGCACCGCCGAGATGATGATCTCACAAAGAGATTCGATCTATTTTCCTTCGTGGCAAATATTCACCCTGTTTTGCCGTGCAGAAATGAAAGAAGAGGCCTTGTATTGGCTTGAAAAAGCATATGAAGAACATGATAGTAATATGCCCTACATTAGTATAGATCCCCTTTTTGACTTTTTGCGTGAGGAGCCAGGATTCCGGGATCTTCTGAAAAAAATGGACTTGCCTATAAAAAAATAACATATCAATAGATTATAAAGATCATTATAAGAAACAGCTAATGAAAAAATATATCAAACATTTTAACGAAACAGGCATACAGGATGTTCCTTGGGTAGGGGGTAAAAACGCCTCTTTGGGAGAAATGTATAATGAACTTACTTCTCAGGGGGTAAATGTCCCAAATGGTTTTGCTATAACTTCCCATGCATTTTGGGATTTTTTGGATGACAATTCACTGAGGAATCCTTTGCAAACTATATTAACCCAATTAGATACCCAAACCTATGCTAATTTAAATCAAATAGGGGAGAAGGCCCGTAATCTGATATTGGGAGGAAAGTTATCCTCAGATCTTTCACAAAAAATTATTGAAGCCTATCAGGGGTTATCAGAGAATGAAAATTGTGCAGTTGCTGTACGAAGTAGTGCCACAGCTGAGGACCTGCCTGAAGCAAGTTTTGCTGGCCAGCACGATACATTTCTCAATATTGAAGGGGAAAGCGCATTGCTCGGGGCCGTTAAAAAATGCTTTGCCTCTCTATATACAAACAGGGCTATAAAGTATCGCGATGAAAAAGGCTTTAAACATGAAGAGGTTGCTCTTTCTGTAGGAGTTCAAAATATGGTACGAGCAGATAAAGGTTGTTCCGGGGTAGGTTTTACCATTGAACCTGAATCTGGTTTTGAGAATGTCATTTTGCTATCAGGTGTTTGGGGATTGGGTGAGAATATTGTTCAAGGAGCTGTCAATCCTGATGAATATTATATATTCAAACCAATTCTGGAACAGGGTAAATTTCCTATCATTCAAAAAAGGATGGGGGATAAGAAATTGACCATGATCTATTCAAAGTCCAAAGAAAATAATCCAACAATAAATATACATACACCGCTACCCAAACAGCGCCAATTTGTATTATCTGATGAAGAAATAATCACTTTGGCCAATTGGGCTTCAGTTATTGAAAAACACTACCGGAAACCTATGGACATCGAGTGGGCTAAGGATGGGCTCACCGATGAACTCTATATCATTCAGGCTCGTCCTGAAACGGTGCACCATAGTAAGAACAAGAATCTCCTTATACAATACAGACTGGAAGAAAAGGGCAAAGTATTGGCTACAGGAAATGCAGTGGGTTCGAAAATAAAAGTAGGGATGGCACGTCTGTTGAATTCTCCTCAGGATGCCAAAAACCTTTCTCAGGATCACATTATTATTACAGATACTATTACACCAGATTGGGACCCCTTATTAAAACAGGTTGGGGGCATAATTACCAATAAAGGAGGAAGAACCAGTCACGCCGCCATTGTAGCAAGGGAGCTGGGTGTTCCCGCAATTGTAGGATGTATAAAAGCTACAACTACTATTAAGGATTGCGAAACCATAACCTTGTCTTGTGCACAAGGTAAAACAGGTTACATATATGAAGGTAAACTTCATTTTAGTGAAGAGGAAATAGACTTTTCTAACATAAGGATGCCGCATACAGAAGCAAAAATGATCCTGGCTGATCCTGAAAATGCATTTCAATTATCATTTTATCCAAATGATGGGGTAGGCTTATTGAGAATGGAGTTTATAATAACACATTCCGTAAAAGTGCATCCAATGGCGCTGGTTAAGTTTGATGACTTAAAAAATACCACTGAAATAGAACTACAAAAACAAGCAGGACTATTTTATAGATCAACTCTCACAGGGTATAGCTACTATAGCTGCAGCCTTTTACCCTAAAGAGGTCATCGTTAGGTTGAGCGATTTTAAAACCAACGAATATGCCAACCTCATAGGTGGCAAGGCTTTTGAACCCAAAGAAGAAAATCCCATGTTGGGTTTTAGGGGGGCGTACAGATACTACAGCGAACTCTATAAAGAAGGGTTTGCCCTTGAATGTTCGGCTATTAAAAAAGTACGTGAGACTATGGGTCTTAGCAACCTTAAGGTAATGGTTCCTTTTTGCAGAACACTAGAGGAAGGTAAGAAGGTCGTGGCCATTATGGAGGAATACGGATTGAAAAAGGGAGAGAATGGTCTTGAAATTTATACCATGGTAGAAATTCCCAGTAATGTTATTTTAGCAAAAGAATTTGCCGGGATTTTTGACGGATTCTCCATAGGCTCTAATGATCTGACACAACTGACCTTGGGAATTGATCGCGATTCAGAATTAATGGGCAAATTGTTTGATGAAAACGATCCTGCTGCTAAAAAGATGATCTCTATGGCCATAGCTTCAGCACGAAAAACCAATACAAAGATTGGCTTGTGCGGTCAGGCACCAAGTGACTTTCCGGAATTCGCTGAATTTTTAGTCAAAGAAGGTATAAACAGTATATCCTTTAATCCG
>NZ_CAMYIP010000097.1 GCF_947258525.1 uncultured Eudoraea sp. | reverse complement strand
CTAACCTGGTAAACCCACAGAGGTCCAGAAAGACAACGGTCGCTTCAATGGTTTCATTCAGCATGACGGTGGATTCGTATTCCTTGGTCCCCATAAAGTTCAAAACACTGTCGTCCACATACATTTTAAGGATGTTGTTTTCCTTTATGGCCTGCAGCGTCTCTTTGAGTTGTCTGGCAAAAGCTGCCGTTTTTTCCATCGTAATAGAAAGGTCATCGAAATTGATGGGCTTGGTGATAAAATCGAAGGCGCCGCGATTCATGGCCGTCCGGATATTATCCATGTCCCCATAGGCAGAAACGATGACGGACTTGATGAGGGGACTCAGCTCATTGAGTTTAGTGAGCAGGGTAAGCCCATCCATAATAGGCATATTGATGTCACTCAGGACAATGTCTATATCGGGATTTTCCTTCACTTTTTCGAGAGCCTCCTGACCGTTCTGGGCAAATAAGAATTCGTATTCCTTTTGCCGTATTTTTTTTCGGAATTTCTGTTTTATCAGGACTTCCAAATCTGATTCGTCATCGACGACCATTATTTTTGTCATAATGCAATGTCTTTCAATTTGTTTTTTAATGACCTAAAATCCAGAGGTTTAGTCAGAAAATCATCTGCTCCCAAACGTTTGGAATTTGATCTGTTCTCTTCATCCCCATAGGCCGTGATCATCATTACAACCGGAGGGGGTTTTACGTATTCTTTTTTTATGAATTTCAGCAGATCCAGCCCGCTCATCCCGGGCATATTAATATCCGAAAGAATGAGTACAGCCTCGTGTTCCAGATCCTTTAACATATCTACCGCTGCCTCCCCTGAAAAAGCGAATACAAACTGCAGGTCCCCATTCCGGATCTCTTTGCGGAAGCGTTGCTGAAAAAGTATTTTTACGTCTTGTTCGTCGTCTACTACTAATATTTTCATGGTATACGTGTTTCTGGTTCTAAGTTGGTTTATCCGTTTTATTTGACAGGTAACTCAATGGTAAATTCTGTCCCTTGTCCTTCTATTGTTTTCATTTGTAATGTACCCCCGTGCCCTTTTGTGACGATGTCATAACTCATACTCAGGCCTAATCCCGTGCCTTGCCCCGTTGGTTTGGTGGTAAAAAAAGGCTGGAAGATCTTGTCCTGTATTTTTTTTGGGATCCCGTTCCCATTGTCCTTAACACGAAGCAATACTTTGTCGTCTTTCTTTATGCTCGTAACGGTAACTGTGGGTTCATATCCTTCTGGCTGTTGCTCTGCCTTTTCTTTAACTACGTAAAACGCGTTGGTGATCAGGTTCAGGATTACCCTTCCAATGTCCTGCGGTACTACATTTACTTTGCTCAATCCTTCATCAAAATGGGTCTCAGTGATCGCGTTGAACGTCTTATCTTTGGCTCTGAGACCATGGTAAGCTAATCTAAGGTATTCGTCGGCCAGCACGTTGAGATCTGTGAGCTCTTTTTCCCCGCTTCCGGCCCTGCTGTGATGCAACATGCCTTTTACTATGGCATCTGCCCTTTTACCGTGGAAGATTATTTTTTCTTCGTTGTCGGTTACATCTTTAGCGAGGGCTTTCACTTCATCAAAATTTCCTTTCTGAATTTCCTCATTCAATTCCTCCAACAATTCTTTATTAACATCCGAAAAATTGTTCACGAAGTTCAACGGATTTTGTATCTCATGGGCGATACCGGCCGTGAGTTCACCGAGTGAAGCCATCTTTTCGGATTGGATGAGTTGGGCCTGGGTTTGTTTTAATTCGGTATAGGCTTTTTCAATTTTAGATTTGGCTTTTTGTTTTTCCCTCGTGTTGTGCCACAATATTCCTATAATAAACAAAAGAACGAGCAGTCCAGCAATGAATACATAAAGTTGTAAGCGGCTTTTATATTTGGCCTGTGCAGAAATTATTTCCTGTTGTCTTAATTTTTCATTAAAACCAATATTCTGCACCGCACGATCTTTATTCCTGCTAAAAATACTGTCTTTTACATGATGAAAATATTCAGTGTATTTAAGTGTACTGTCTATATTTCCTTTTAGTTTATATGATTGCGCAATGTTATTTATTGAATTGAGCCAATAATGTGTTTCTCTATTGGGATCTGAAGATTCGGTAACCATTTTGGCGTAATAAATAGCAGAATCCAATTCTTTAGTGTTTTTAAATAAGGTTGACATACCACCGTATATCTGTAAAGTATCGTGGAAAAATTCATTTTGTATTGCCAGCGGAATTGCCGAGCGAAAAGTAGCTAGTGCACCCTTATAATCCCCTTTCAGGTTTTGTATGGTTCCAAGCATGTATATTGGAAAATTCCATTTAGACCCTTTAAAAAGTTCATTTTGATTAATTGATTTTCGAATATAAAATTCTGCGGAATCTAATTGATGCATTTGTATATATGTTTCGGCAATTTCAGCTAAAGCCAACGGACTAAGCCGATGGCCTTCGAAGGTAAAGGCCCTGCCCGCAACATTATTAGATTCTGCTATTTGCTGGCCGGCAAAGGCATGCATTAAAGCGTTTTTGTAATCTCCAATATCCCTGTACAAACTCTGCAAGTATAAATGCATTTCAGCAACACCTGTGGTATAATTAATATCATCGTAAATCTTCAGGGCATCAAAATAATTTTGTATGCCTGTACTAAAATCATTTAAAAAATAATAATTTATGATGGCAATTTGAAGATAA
>NZ_CAMYIP010000096.1 GCF_947258525.1 uncultured Eudoraea sp. | reverse complement strand
TAGAAAGCAACTCTCCATCAACAGGCAACTACTCGGAATGGGTCATTATTACAAAGCATATGATACAGCCGGAATTTATTCGTTCTTAAATATGCAGGATAGTGCGTATTACTATATGTCAGATCTGTCGGCGGCTTGGATAAGAGGGGGTACCGGGTATTTTATGCTCATAGACTACCAATTCGATAACTATCGAGCTGATAAAAGGTTTAGGGAACTATCTGAAGTAGCGAAGGCCAAGATGCGGGAGATCCGGAAGCAGGTGCCAAGTGTTGATCCAAACGCGCCTGAAGTAAACTAACCATTCTGCACCTAACGACGCCAATCACTGCCGCGGCAGGTTTAATTTCCTAACTTAGAGATTATAAATCACCATTAGAATAGTTTACGCATTGTGGTCCTGCTCATATCGAAAACCTTAGATGCAAACTAAAAATTAAAACAAGGAAATATATGAATCCAAGGATTGAAGAATTGGAAGAAAAAATGTTAATTGGTCTCAACATAAAAATGACTTTATCCAATAATAAAACCGGACAACTCTGGGTACAATTTGCACCAAGAATTAAAGAAATTCAGAATAGAACATCAGAAGATAAAATCTCTATGCAAATCTATCCGCCCTTGTATTACAAACAATTCAATCCGAATACTGAGTTTGAGAAGTGGGCAACAGTTGAGGTTAAAGATTTTGGTAATATCCCGAATGGAATGAAGTCATTTATTCTCGAAAAAGGATCATATGCAGTTTTTGATTATAAGGGTTCAAGTGCCGACAGTTCCATCTTTGAATATATTTTCTCAAAATGGCTCCCTAACTCAAATTATGAAGTTGATGACAGGCCTCATTTTGAAGTATTGGGATCAAATTATAAAAACAATGACCCGGATTCAGAAGAAGAAATTTGGATTCCGATAAGAGAAAAAAATAAAGCCAGCAACGTATAAAATATATTATTGGCATAATTGGCTATTCTTATTTTAGCTGCTGAGAAGTAAATAGTAAATCAGGATTTACATAATCGTATAACTATTTGCCTTTCATAATAGAATGTTGTTCTAACATTGTATTAGCCAGACCCTTTTGATCAAATAGTCTATAATTTGTCGCTAACGGCTTACAATCGTTATCCATTTTACAAAAAACCTCCCATACAGATGATGTCCATTTGGGAGGGTTATTTGTCCTTTTTATAGCCCTTTTTGATGGTTAGCAGAAACAGACTACCTATTGGGTTGCTTCCATAAGAAACCCTGTGACATTGTCCTGGAACCTAAAGAACTTTTAAATTTTTTTTTCTGGATATTTATAAGGTTCAAAAGCTATCAGATATTGAATGATAGCTTACAATGGTAACGGAAATTTCTAAGTTCTGTAAGTGAAAGATTTTAATCAAAGAGGCTTAACAGATTCATCAATTATTTTAACAGATATGGTGTTAATTATTCATAAACACTGTTAAACGGTGTTAAATAATTGACTTTTTGATAATTAACTATATATTACTACTAATGATATTTCAAAAACAAAAATTAACGATTGTCTTCTAAGCCTCCAACAAAGGCTTCACTATAATTCCTTTCCGAGAATTTTATTCTCTTTCAAAAATTACTTCAATCTTAATTAGGTTTCGCCAAAAGAAACTTGACTATAGAATTATTATATAATCTTTAAAATTAAAATACAATTATGGAAAAAGTAAAAAGCATTAAAAAACCTTATAAAAAATTGGGATTTACTTACCTAGATACAGCCGAGATTGTAGTCTCCTTGAAAAAACTAATGGCCAATTACCAGGTACATTATTTCAAATTGCGAAATTATCACTGGAATGTGGAAGGTCCTGATTTTTTTGAATTGCATGAGGAATTTGAAAAAGACTACAATAGAGTGAAGGTAAATATCGATGATATTGCCGAGCGCATAAGGGTATTTGGACTAAAACCAATGTTAAGTATGAATGATGTACAGAAACTATCTGAAGTTAAAGAGACCAATAAAAATATGACCCCATTAGATATGGTAAGAGATGTGCTTAAAGACTACGAAATTATTCATGCCTCCTTGTTGGACACACTAAATGCTTCCTTAGAGACCGGAGATTCAGCTACAGAATATTTTATAAATGAGTTGATAAGGGATATAGAAAAGCGTAACTGGATGTACACTTCCTGGTGTAAGTAAGATTGCCCAATTTCGATTTATAAATCGAATTTAGACTATAATTAAAAAGAATAATCATTAAAAAATACTATGATAAAGAGATTTAAAAGAAGAAAAACAAAGTGGAATATGCCATTTGGCAAGATATACATCAAATCAAAAAAATACAACTTGGCAACTACAACAATCCGTACCAAAGGGATTTAGTACCGCTTAATTAACTACACTGCTATAAATAAGACGTATTTCCGGAAAAAGGGAGTGCGTCTTTTTTTGATATAGTTTACATTTTATGACTCCCAAATGCGGTAAAAACTGCTATTATTTGTCTTAAGTCCATTCTTTATGGCTAATTAAGTGCAGTTCTTAAACTGTATTTGGATAATCCTTTTGAACCCTTTTAAAATGGGTACTTACTAAAGCAAAAAGACTTCTTTTACACCTCTCAGGAAATAATATGTTTAAAAAAATAAAAACATCCTAGAGAATTATCCCAAGGATGTTTTTTAAATGCGAAAATTTGTATTTACTTATTGATTAAATCAGCAGTTTCTTTGATATTGTTCTTAAGGTCGTCGGCAATATCCCGATTACCATCTTCATCATTCGGAAAGATTTCAATGATGCCATTTTCATTACCATCTAAGGCCTGGCTTAAATCTATTTGTTTTAACGAGCTTAAGAATTGCGAAATATCAAACTCTACAGTGAAGTTTACCATACTACCGACCACCTTAACACCGGTGCTTCTGCCCACATCCAAATTTTCACTGGTATCGTGCCAGAAAACAAATGGCTGACCGTCTATTGTTCCTTCTATATAAATTGATTTGTCGAACAATTTATCAGTTGCAGGCAAGTCTTCATCTTTGTGAAATTTGAAGCGAAGCTCTTTATACTGGCCATCCGGGACCACTACATCGCCAATAGTTTGCGACAAGGCATCACCATCATTCAACAAATCTATTTGGTAAGGCCCTCTAAATTGAATTTCGTCCGTATCAAGATTACTATTAGGGTCGTCATCGTTCTTGAACACCACATCACGAATTGAAATACGGAAATCGGTAAAAATTACATTCTCGTTATTCTTCCCTGTAAAAGATGTAGACTTTGCATTGGCACCACTGGCATTCAAGGCATCAAGGGTAAGACGAATTCTGCTATCATCATTGTCATCCTTGGAACAACCTACAATAAATAAGGCCGAAGCCATTAAAATAAAAAATGAATGTTTCATTACAATAAAATTTGGTTAATAGATAAGATTTAAAACGCTTTTCTTTTGGGATTCATATATATAACAACCGAATCCAAAAAATTCCTGAAAAAAATTCAAAAATAGTCCGATCCCTTACTGAGTTAGATAGGGTCTGACTAAAAAAAAGAGCGATAAATCGCTCTCTTTAAACAGAATAAGGGGTATACAGCTACTTTTGCTCTGCCTGTTTTACGGCACAAGTACTTATTCCAAAAGGTGCGTACAGCGGACAGAAGCTCACAAAACTGGTCAGCACAAAAACACCTGCCAATACCAATAGAACAATTCCTAATGTACCACCTATTATTTCTGTAAAATAAAGCACTGCAATAATTGCAGCTACAATAAAACGAATGATTCTATCCGCAGAGCCCATATTTTTTTTCATGATAATATATGTTAGTTAGACAAATTTTATACGAGCCAGACTATCCCTTAAATTATCGCTTGTATATAATACAAACCAAGAACAGCTTTATTATTTTCTTGCACGTATTTCTTATACACAAAATTAAGTAAGAGAATCATGGTATGCAGTGACTTTAGTCACAGCTTGAATACCTGAATGGTATTGCCCTGTTGTCTGACCATGCCTTCGCCCTCTAATTTTTTCAAAACCCGACTAACCACCTCCCGAACAGTTCCTAGCTCATTTGCCAACTGCTGATGGGATATTTGAACCGGATTTTCTCCTTTAAGAGCAATTTTATCCTTAAGATGACGATGCAAACGTTTATCCATTTTGTCGAACAATACATAGTGTATGGTATCCAAAAGTTCTGCATATCTGCCTTTGTACTGTTGAAAAAAGAAATCATTTAAGCGGGGGTTCTCCCTGGTTAGCGTATCCAATTTAGATACTGGAATAAGTATTGCTTCTGTATCTTCCTCCGTAACAGCAAATACCTGACTAGGTTCGTTATTGATACTGGCAGAAAAAGACATGATACAACTTTGGCTGGGCTGTATATAGTATAGCAAAAGCTCCCGGTCTTCATATCTGGTGTAGACTTTGATCAACCCTTTTTGAACAAGCGGTATGACCTTTACAAATTGTCCCGCCCGCAGGATCTCAGTACCCTTTGCAATGCTTATCAACTCTCCAGCTTCAGCTATTTTTTTCAAAACCGAGTTGTATGACGACGAATTTAAGTTATCAGTATCCATAGGGAAATCTTGATAAATAAAGATTATTTAGGATAAATATACTAAAACCGCCCCTGAACAGAAGTCAGGGACGGTTAAGAAAACCTTCTTTATCATAGCGGGGCAATAGAAGGTATGGTAGGTATCTAAGTTCGGGGTCTACTGCTTTTCAAAGGTCAATAAGTCGGTTCCGCCATTACCTCCACTCTCATGGATTAACTCAATTTTATTTCCTGAATAGGAGACAATGTTCCAATCTTCTGAAAGTTCATTGAAGTCTGCCGGGGTGGCGAAGAATATGTTAAAATCAATCTCACCTGTAGATGTACCACCATTAAAATTGCCCAGGGTACACTGATTTCTGAAACGAAGCCTGTCTTCACCATTAATTCTCAAATCTACATCAGTTTCTCCGTTGTAGAGCTCAATTTCATGTAAGGTCCATGTATCTTCAAGATCAGGCAAATCCGTTATCGTAAGTATAACCTCAATACTATTGCCACTACCCGAAGCCTCCCAGGTACCTGTATAATTTTCTGAGCCAGTAACTACTGTAACCATTCCATCTGCAGTAAAGTTGAATTTGTAGCTTGTGAAGTTATCTTCTAGTGAATTGTCGTTTCTTTCCAATTTGTCTACAAACCAATCATCACAGGCCGTCAGCACATCGGTAAGTTGATCTACTGTACAACTATTGCAATCATCATCCGAGTTACTATCGCCGGAATCGTCATCCATATCATCATTAGAATCATCATCTATAGTAACCGACCAGGTACCCGTTATGGTAGTGTTGCCATTATCGGCTACGAGGCTTCCATCGCTGTTAAAACTAAAGCCATACCCATTAAAGTTTGTTGTTTCATTTTTATCGGAATCCACAAAGTTGGTAATTACCCATGGACCGGTCATTGCGGTATTTGTAATTTCTTCAACGTCTGCCTGTAATTGGGCCAGATTGGCTATTTCATCATTATCATTGTCGCTGGAACAGGCCACTATGAGTAATAAGGCAACAAAAATTCCGGAATTTAAAATATTCTTTTTCATAGTAATTGTATTTGGATTATTGTATTTGTATTAGGATTATTGTTTTGTAAAAATTAATGTATCAGTAGTTCCATCTCCGCCACTAACATCGCGTAGTTCAATTTGTGTGTCAGACACCGCTATAACATCCCAGTCATCATTAAATTCATCCAGGGGGATGGTGGCACCGAAATCCAGCACCAATTTGTTGTTCCCGTTCTGCGCTGACCAGTTACCAGTAGTGACACTTCCATTGTTTGCAGTAACACTTCCATCAGCCGCAAAAGAAAATGTAAAAGCCGTATAATCATTGGTTTGATCATTACCGTTATCAAGATAGGAAGTGACAATCCAGCTACCATCTACTAATACGGTGCTTAAATCTGATCCACCATTACCGTTACTTGCAGGGTTTCTCTCAAAGGTGAGGAAATCTGTAGTGCCATCCCCCCCACTAATATCTTTTAGCCTAATGATTTCATTTGTTACTTCCAATACGTCCCAGTCTTCCTCCAATTTGTCAAAAGGTGGGGCAAGTCCAAAATTCAAGTTCAATTCCAAAGGTGTTTCATCACCAGCCGAAGTAGACCATGTACCGTTTGTCGTCATTCCAACACCATTTGCCGTGGCCGTACCATCCGTGGCAAAATTAAATACCAGATCGGTAAAAGATGCTGTTTCATCAACATCGTCAAAGTAGTTGGTTATGTACCAGTCCCCTGTGGTCAACTCCTGGACCAGGGTGGTATCATCAATGCCGGTATTATCATTGCCTCCGTTGTTATTGCAAGTAGTTCGAAAGCGCAGACGGTCATCACCCATTCTAAGGTCTATATCACTTTCGCCGGGATCCTGATCAATTTCATGTAGGTTCCAAGTGGCATTGAAGTCGGATAGATTCGGTATGTTGATTGCAACGGTAATATTGTTGCCTGAACCATTGGATTCCCAGGTTCCCGAAAACATATCGGTATTGGATTCGGCGGTTAACGTACCATCATTCGCAAAATTAAATTGATAAGCTGAGTATAAATCTTCCAGGTCCTGGTCATTGCGCTCCAATTTATCAACGCTCCAGTCTGAACAAGCTACCAATACATCAGAGAGCTGGTCTGTGGTGCAATTGTCACAATCATCATCATTATAATCATTGTCATCATCCTCATCACAATCATCTTTGGCATCCTCTAAAATAGTTTCAAGCATTTGAAGGTTGGAAACCTGCACCTCTGTGCCATCATATAGAATTACGGCTATAGGAAAGTTTACATTAACAATATCATCTTCATCCAAATCATCAATAAACTCATATAGTTCCTGATCATTGGAAAAGGTAATGGTGTCAATGACCTCATTGTTGGAATTGAATAAAGATGCTGTAACAGGGTACTTTATATCAGCACATTCAATGTCATCATCATACTCATTTTCACCATTACAATCATCGGTAAAAACTTCAAGTTCATTCATATCTGTGATCACTACCTCGGTAAAGTCGCTCAGGATAATGGTTATAGGGAATATTATATCAAGAACATCATCATCATCATCAAATTCGTCAAAAATGTCCTCAATGGTCTCAAAATCATTGGGGTCATCGACCACGATTTCTAACCCGTCAATTTGCACCGTCACAGGTAGTTCAATGCTGATGCAACTCGCGTTGTCAATGATATTGTCATCAGATCCATCATTTGAAGTAGTATTCTGCAACAGGTTTGCAACGTTAGAGTTGGCCTTAAGGGTTTCTTCCTGTGGTCCTTCAATTAAAACAGATTCTTCTTCCCTGCAGGAAGTAAGTAACAAGGTTAATCCTAAAAAAAGTAGGCTTAGATGTATAAAAGGGGTTTTCATATCAAAATATTTTCTGGTGTTTATATATAGAACAACCCTAACTCCAAAACTCCTGAAAATTTTTAAAGAAAATTATTTTCATAGATTTGAGGCTGATTAACCATTGTAGTTTGAAGAAAGATTTACATAAGGATATTTGCGAAGATTCCGTTTTTGAACAACTGTACAGCAAATTGGCCAACGACCTCCATAATTACCTTTATTATAAGTATGGTGAAAAGCTTAATCCTAGCGATAAGGCCCAGGAGGCATTCATTAAATTATGGGAAAACTGCAAAAAAGTAACGGTTAGTAAGGCCAAATCCTTTTTATATACTGTAGCCAATAATTTGATGCTGAATGAAATCAAACACCAAAAGGTAGTCTTGAAATACCGGGCTGTGAGACCTAAAGAACATACCAATGAATCGCCCGAATTTCTTATGGAGAAAGAAGAATTCTTCAAAAAATATCAAAAAGTGCTCTCAACACTTACAGATGAACAGAGAACAGCCTTTTTGCTAAATAAAGCAGAAGGCAAAAAGCACGAAGAAATAGCCCAAATGTTAGGGGTTACTAAAAAGGTCGTGGAATATAGAATTTATTCAGCATTTAATGTGCTAAAAAATGAATTGGAAGGATTTAGAATAAAATAATCAGGAAAAATCCAAACTAAGTTGTTATATAATTAAACAGTTGTGTTTATGGATAAGGATTACTTGATAAAAAAATGGTTGGCTGATGAGCTTAGCCCTGAGGAATCTAAGGTTTTTGAGAAATTGGATGACACCCCTTTTTTCAAAGATGTGGTTAATAATGCCTCAGTCTTTAAGGCTTCCCAATTTTCCAAGGTTGATGATTACCAAAAATTTAAAGAACGACTAAAGGATCCTGAAACAAAAGTTAAAAAATTAAATTGGATAAGACCATTGATGCGTATAGCCAGTGTTTTTGTTATTGGATTTGCGCTGTATTACCTCTTTTTTAATGAAAAATTAACCAAAATAGAAACCCAGGTGGGCGAAAAAGTATCCATCACCCTTCCCGATGCTTCTTTGGTTACGGTAAATGCTTTGTCTGAAATGGCATACAACGAAAAGCGATGGAACCAAAAAAGGGAAATAAAGCTAGTAGGGGAAGCTTTTTTTGATGTAGCCAAGGGAGCAAAATTTGATGTTGTAACCCCTAAAGGGACTGTCAGCGTTCTGGGCACCGAATTTAATGTAAGGCAAAGAGGAAGTTTTTTTGAAGTCAGATGTTTTGAAGGTACCGTAAAAGTGAACGCAGAGGGTCATGAAGAGATTTTGAAGCAAGGGGATAGTTTTCGAATTCTAAAGGGAATTGTGACTCTTGGTGAAAATATGTACAATGTTCCCCAGTGGACCAAGAATGTCAGCGATTTTCAAAGAGTTGCAGTATCTCAGGTATTTGAAGAACTGGAACGACAATATGGCGTAACCATTATCTTGGAAAATATGAATAAGGAACAACTTTTTACCGGAGGATTTGTGCACGATAGTTTGGAGAATGCCCTGAGATCTATTACCGAACCTCTGGATTTGGAATATACAATGTTACCAACCAATAAAGTCAGGGTAAAACCAAGTGAGAAATAAACTCATTTTACTTTTTAGCATTATTACTTTACTGTTCTGTGTATCATCTTTTGGGCAACAAACAGGGGTGAACAAACCACTCGTTTCAATTTTGACTGAGCTGCAGGAGCGCTATCAGGTGCAGTTCAATTATGCTTCTGAACTTGTTGAAGAGATACGGTTAATACAACCCAGCGAGAATCTGGAACTAAAGGAGGTCATTGACTATTTAAAAGTACAGACAGGGCTCGATTTTGTTTTTGTTTCAGAATCTGTACTTTCAATTAAGTCAATACACCTCAAACTTTGCGGGTACATTCGTGATAAGGATACCCAAGAACCCCTGCCTTACACAACAGTCCAAAGCAATGGACGGGGAACAGTCTCTAACGATGAGGGATATTTTGAATTACCCATGACAAAAATTTCAGATGTTGTCCTCATCAGACATATTGGCCATAAGACCATACGGCGTGAGTTACGTTTTTTCAACACAACGGAATGTAGCATCATAGACCTGGTGTCTGAGCAGGAACAGCTGCCTGAAATTATATTATCCGATTATCTGATAAAGGGGATGGACAGGTTAGACAACGGTTCTTTTCAATTGAATTTTGACCAGTTTTCTATCTTGCCCGGGCTTGTTGAAGAAGATGTATTACGGTCCATTCAAGCCCTTCCGGGTATTCAAAGCATTGATGAAACGGTATCGAATATCAATATTCGTGGCGGAAGTAATGACCAGAACCTTATTTTATGGGACGATATTAAAATGTATCAGTCCGGACATTTTTTCGGACTCATTTCAATGTACAATCCCCATATAACCCAAAAGGTGGCTTTACAAAAAAATGGTAGCTCTGCTGCTTATACTGATGGCGTCTCCGGCACTATAGCTATGAGTTCGGATAAGAAAATCAATCCGGATACAAATGGAAGTATTAGTATCAATCTTATAGATGCCAATGGCTATATTGATATGCCGTTAGGTGAAAAGGCCTCAATACAAGTGGCAGCAAGAAAGTCTATCAGTGATTTTTTTGAGACCCCTACCTATGCTGAATATTTTGATCGTAT
>NZ_CAMYIP010000095.1 GCF_947258525.1 uncultured Eudoraea sp. | reverse complement strand
GCATTTAAATATGGAGCACCCGCAGCACAAACCCATTCAAGCCCATAAGATAAAAGTAGGTCCTAAAATTCTAACATAATATGACATTTATCATCCAAAAGTGTCCATTGCTCCAGCCTTCTTCTTTAGGCAATTACAATAATGCATGTATGAGGTGGGAAGTATGAGGTGGGAGGAATGAGGTTGGGGTTAAAAGATTGGAGGTGCGAGGTTAACATTCTGATATCATACTTCGCACTTCACACTTTTTTCCTCCCTCGAACATTGACTAACCAAACTACCCTTTCCCTAGCCAAACTCAGATACTGAATGGCCTCAGCCATATACCTCAATAGGTGTTTAATATTAAAAATCCCATCATCTTTTGGAGTTATTAGATCAAATTTGACTACTTCAATCCATTTGATTACCTTAAATAAATATAAAAGATCATACCTGGTAGGTTATGGATACTCTTGATAGACTCATTTCAATAATCATTTATGCAGATATCGTTGGATATTCCTCCATGATGCAAGCAGATGAGGAACTGGCATTAAAAAAACTTAAGCACTTTGAAGAAGTTTTAAATATTCAGTCAAAAAAATATGATGGAGAAATAGTTAAGGCTTATGGCGATGGGTGTCTCATGTTATTCCCAAGTGCCGTAAGTGCCATAAAATGTGCTATAAGCATACAAAGTGATTTGAGAGAAGAACCCTATGTACCGCTTCGAATAGGTGTACATATAGGAGAAATAGTACGTAAAGACCATGATATATTTGGGGATGGTTTAAATATTGCCTCGCGTATTGAATCTATGGGTGTGGCTAATTCTGTTTTAATTAGTTCTGATATATATTTTCAAATAAAAAATCACCCCGAAATCAAAACGGTTAAACTTGGCGATTTTGCCTTTAAAAATATTGAAAGAGACATTACATTATATGCGATATCAAATGATGAATTAACCATTCCCTTATCGCCAGATATGATTGGAAAAGGAAAGATCAGTAACTCCTCTTCTGAATTCTCGAAGAAAAAAATATTTATTGATTCTTGGAGCATTCTTATTATACAATCTTTCAGACTATAATTTCAAAAAAACAAAAACTGAACCCTCTGAGGGATCTGAAATATCCATTGCCGTTCTTCCGTTGCAAAACCTGAATCAAAATGAAGAACTTGAATACTTTTCAGATGGTGTTACTATAGAAATTATTGATGAGCTTGGTAAAATCATCACAATTGTACCAACGGCATTTAGTGCAGCATACCAATATAAAAATTCTAAAGAATCATTTGTCAGTATAGCCAATGCATTAAATGTCAATTATATAATATCGGGAAGCTCTAGAATTTTCGAAGACAGTGTAAAGCTTTCGATTGAACTTTTTGATCCATTTTCAAATAAAAGGATATGGTATGGCTCTTATAATGAGGTGATGAAAAATGCGCCTTCTTTACAATTATCAATAGCAAAGCAAGTTGCAAAAAGTCTTAACGTGAGGCTTAGCTCAGATGAAAAGAAATCCTTAGAAACGGCAAGCACAAAAGATGGTGAAGCTTTTAATTTATTTCTTAAAGCTAAATCCGAAAATTTAGAACTTACACCAGCAGGATTTAATGAAGCAACAAAATATCTAGAAAGAGCGATTGAGCTTGATCCAGACTATTCGCAGGCTTATACTTTGTTAGCATGGAATTCCATGTTGCAATCAGGCGCATGGTTTGGAGGTGACGAATCAACATCTGAAACGCTACGTAAAGTCACCCCCTATATTGAAAAATCACTTGCTTTGAATCCTAAAAGCTCAGACATTTATCTTATAAGGGCTAATTTAAATCTTTTTACAAAGGGCCTGCTTGGTAATGCAAAAAAAGATGTGGAGTATGCCCTGGCATTGAATTCATGGCCAAAAACTCCAACCCCCTACTGTATCTGCACAGTTGTATCCACTTATCTTGCTCTTGGTGACCTTCAAAAAGCGAAAAAGTATGCAAATCTTGGAAGAGAAATTGACCCAGGCAATCTTTTTATTTGGTTTGACAGGGCTAATATCCATATGATGGAGGGTGAATTACAAAAAGCACAAGCGATTTATGAAGAAGCCCTTCAGGTAATAGACATTCCATTTACTCAGTTTTTCCTTGGCTGGAGTTACTATCATGACCAACAATTTTCAAAAGCCTTGCCATATTTAGAAAATGCTTATAAATCCGATGCTTTCAATTTTGTTGTAGCCTATTTGTCCAATACCCACTTTATGCTTGGAGATCAAACTGAAGCCGATCGATACCGGAATGAATTAGAGCAAAGGATGACTTCAGGTAAGTCTAATCTCGATATGGCCATGGCTATGATTACGGCAGCCCAATCAGACTCTGCTGAAACCCTGACCTGGCTAGAAAAAGCTCAGGAGAAAAATGAAAGTCTTTTTGCATATATGGTGAATGTAGACCCTATCTTCAAACCACTTTATGAAGAATCCCGATTTGTGGAAATAAGAAGAAAGATGGAGTATTATGAATAAGCTTATCCAAATTCTTCTTTTTATGAAAGAATTATTGATGTCAATGATAGAAATTAAATAATAACGCATAACAAAAGATAAAATGCATTTGAACAAAGACCGTTGTAGTACATTGATAAACCAAAAATAGAAACATTATGAAAACAAAATTAACATTAGCGCTCATGCTCGCATCCTTGGTGTTATTCATCGGATGTAAAGAAAAACAGAAACAAATTAGTTCTGAAAAAAAAGTCGATTTAGTTAATGATGAGTTTCCTGAAGCGAAAGCTGAAATTGCTCAAGTAATGGATACGATTTGGCAATGCATTGCAGACAAAAATATTGATAAACTGATTTCGTATCATGCTTACGGACCAAAATTCACTGAATTTCAGGATGGAGAAAGAAGAACAGGTTCGAAAGAGAACGAAGCATTTGAAAGAAGTTTTTTTCCAATGTTTACAGGAATTAATAAATGGGATATGCAAGATTTAAAAATAGATGTATTTGGCGATGTAGCATTGGCAACATTTCACACTGATTTCCAACCAATTATCGAGTCGGACACTTTAAAAATTACTGCCCAGATGGGTCTGCTATTTATCAATACAGAAGAGGGTTGGAAAATTACTCATGAGCATTCATCTCCTTTAAGTGAAAAAGGTGAGTTGTCACAATAAAAGGATACTACAGCCCCGTTTATAGCTCATTGCTTCTCAATTCCGATTAGGAGTTCAGCGGCAATCTCCATAAAACAAAGCTCAATGAAAAAGTTATTTACACTTTACATTTCCCTTTTAATCACCTCAAGTGTTTCGGGGCAGGAAATTGTCAAGGCTGAAACCGTGACTTTAAATGATAAAAAGACTTATTATCAGGTATATGGTAAAGGTGAACCATTATTGTTACTTCATGGATGGGGTCAATCCTCTGAATATTGGCTTCCTTATCTCTTAGATTATTATAAAGATTTTGAAGTTTACTTAATTGATCTTCAAGGTCATGGAAGATCTGACATATTTGATCCAAACTGGTCAATAAATTCTGTTGCTAATAACCTCAACGAATTGATTGAATATTTGGAATTAGATCAAGTTAAGGCCATTGGATTAAGTTATGGAGGTGATGTCCTTTTTCAACTTGCTTTAATTAATCCTGAGGTCATTGAATCCATGATTATTATTGGTGCTATAGGTACTTGGGATGTGAAAGAAAATCCTGAATATATAGAGTATTTTAGCTATTCCAATCTTGAGAACCTTAC
>NZ_CAMYIP010000094.1 GCF_947258525.1 uncultured Eudoraea sp. | reverse complement strand
CTCAATAATGTTTTAATTAAAATTTTAAAATTCAATTAATGTCCAAGAGAAGATTAAATGCAATTACCGAAAGCATGAAGCGCCAACAGCATTCAGTGTTAGAAACGGGGCGAAGATCAGAATTATTTGGCACTCATGTTTTCAATGAAGACAGGATGCTGCAATATCTTACAAAGGATGCGCATAGAAGTGTTAATGAAGCAATATTTGCAGGCACCAAAATTGACAGAAAAATAGCAGATCAGGTAGCAGAGGCCATGAAGGCATGGGCAATCTCTATGGGTGCTACGCACTACACACACTGGTTTCAACCTCTAACAGGGTCAACTGCAGAAAAACATGATGCCTTTTTTGACCTTCGATCTGATGGCAGGGCAGTTGAAAGGTTTGGTGGCGACCAACTTGTTCAGCAGGAGCCAGATGCCTCAAGTTTTCCCAGTGGAGGAATAAGAAATACTTTTGAAGCAAGAGGCTATACAGCTTGGGACCCTACTTCCCCGGCATTTATATACGGTACAACACTTTGTATTCCCACAATTTTTGTTTCCTATACCGGAGAAGCGCTGGATAATAAAGCCCCTCTTTTAAGAGCATTGCACGCCGTAGATATTGCCGCTACGGCTGTTGCCAAATATTTTGATAAAAATGTTTCCAAAGTCCATGCAACCTTAGGGTGGGAGCAAGAGTTTTTTTTGGTTGATAAAGCATTGGCGAATTCTCGCCCTGATATAGTTCTTACCGGTCGGACTCTTATTGGACATCTTGCGGCCAAGGGACAACAGTTAAGTGATCACTATTTTGGAGTAATTCCAACCAGAGCAATAAACTTTATGAGGGAACTTGAAAGAGAATGCGTTCAGCTAGGTATCCCCTTAAAAACCAGACACAATGAAGTAGCGCCCAATCAATTTGAACTGGCTCCTGTTTTTGAAGAAGCAAATTTGGCAGTTGATCATAACTTGCTACTCATGGATATTATGGAAAAGGTCGCAGACAGGCATAATTTTAAAGTTCTTTTTCATGAAAAGCCATTTTCAGGAATAAACGGATCAGGGAAACACAATAATTGGTCGCTGGCAACAGATACCGGGGTCAATCTTTTAAGTCCTGGATCTACGCCGATGAAAAACCTGCAGTTCCTAACATTTTTCATCAACACTATCAAAGCTGTGGATACCTATGAGGAGCTTTTGAGATCTTCAATTGCTTCCGCCAGTAACGATTATAGATTAGGTGCTAATGAAGCTCCACCAGCCATTTTTTCAATTTTTATAGGTTCGCAATTAAGTAGCGTTTTGGATGAATTGGAAGGGGTTTCCCAAGGTAAACTTTCACCTGAGGAAAAAACAGAATTAAAACTTAATGTTGTAGGTAAGATCCCGGAAATATTATTGGATAATACCGATAGAAATAGAACCTCACCCTTTGCCTTTACGGGCAATAAGTTTGAGATGCGTGCAGTTGGTTCTAAAACCAATTCTGCTAAACCCATGATGATCCTGAATACTATAGTTGCTCATCAATTAAAGGAATTTAAAAAGGAAGTAGATGCTTTAATTGATAAAAAGAAATTGAAAAAGGATGAAGCAGTTTTTAATGTTTTAAGGGAATATATTAAATCATCCAAAAGAATTCGCTTTGATGGGGATGGCTATAGTGATGAATGGGAAAAAGAAGCCAAAAAAAGGAAGTTAAGCAATAATAAAAATACCCCCTCGGCGGTCCGTGTACTTAAATCCAAAGAGAGTTTGGAGCTTTTTAAAGGATTGGACGTAATGAATGCCACTGAAGTAGAAGCAAGGCATGAGGTTGAACTGGAGACCTATATTTTACAAACCCAAATTGAAGGAAGGGTTTTTAACGATTTGGTATATAGCTACATCATTCCTTCGGCAATTGAATACCAAAATAAAATTATTAAAAATGTTCTGGGTCTTAAAGAGATTTACGGAGCAGCTCATAAGAAATTGTCTGAGGGCCATCTAACACTAATTGAACAGATTGGGGAGCATATGGTAGAAATAAAAAAGAATACTGATGAAATGACCAATGCAAGAAAGGTTGCCAATAATTTTAAGGATCTCAATAAGAAAGCTTTCGCTTACTGTGATAACGTTAGGCCCTATTTTGATAAAATAAGATATCATTGCGATAAGTTAGAACAACTAATTGATGATCAGTCCTGGCCATTGACCAAATACAGAGAACTTTTGTACATTAGATAAGCAATTAATTAAAGCTCATATTATGTGGGCTTTTTTTATGGTTTATCCTATTTTTGCGGAAACCAAAATCCATGGATCAGTCTACCAGTAAACGTTATGACCAAAGAGGTGTTTCTGCTTCCAAGGAAGACGTTCATAATGCCATTAAAAATATTGATAAAGGATTATTTCCAAATGCATTTTGCAAGATTGTAGAAGATTACCTCACAAAGGATGAGAAATACTGTTTGGTAATGCATGCAGATGGTGCAGGGACAAAATCTTCACTGGCTTATATGTATTGGAAAGAAACAGGGGATTTGTCTGTTTGGAAAGGTATTGCCCAGGATGCTTTGATCATGAACCTGGATGATCTTTTATGTGTTGGAGTTACAGATAATATCCTGCTATCCTCAACCATAGGTAGAAATAAAAACCTTATTCCTGGTGAGGTCATTTCGGCAATAATAAATGGTACCGAGGAATTAATTGAAGATTTAGCAAATTACGGAATTACTATTCATTCAACAGGCGGTGAAACCGCTGATGTTGGGGATCTTGTGCGTACAATAATTGTAGATTCTACTGTTACTGCAAGGATTAAAAGGGCTAATGTCATAGATAATGCCAATATTTCTGCAGGAGATGTAATTGTTGGTTTGGCGTCTTATGGTCAGGCTACTTATGAGTCAGAATATAATGGAGGGATGGGTAGCAATGGACTTACTTCTGCAAGACATGATGTTTTTTCAAAATATTTGAGTTCCAAGTATCCGGAGAGCTATGATTCACAGGTACCCGAGGAATTGGTGTATTCGGGAAATGTTAAACTTACAGATGCTGTTCCGGATTCACCTCTGGATGCCGGAAAACTTGTGTTATCTCCTACCAGAACCTATGCACCGATTATTAAGAAAATTCTTCAAAAATACGATTCCAAAGACATTCATGGCATGGTGCATTGTAGTGGTGGGGCTCAGACCAAGATTCTTCACTTTATAGACGACCTCCATATTGTTAAAAATAACATGTTTACAATACCGCCATTATTTAAATTAATTCAGGAACAATCGGCTACAGATTGGAAAGAAATGTATCAGGTCTTTAATTGTGGCCATCGCATGGAATTATATGTAAAAGAAAGTCTTGCAAAGGACCTGATAGCAATCTCTCAGGAATTTAACGTAGATGCCCAAATTGTAGGTTATGTAGAGTCAAATACCACGAAAAAACTAACAATTGAGAGCGAATACGGCACGTTTAACTATTAAGGTATACGAATCACTCTTTTAAAGCGTTCTTTTTATAATAGTTTTCGGCCTTAGTTCTTGGTTGAAATTGCATGAACATAAAAAAATAAATGTTATGGAGAGAAAGGAATTTTTACGAAGCCTGGGAGCAGGTGCAGCCTTTGCGCTAACCTTCCCTTGTATTAATGGTTGTTCAAATGATGACGGAGGTTCTGAGATGTTACCAGTGCCTACCGGAGTTGACTTCACCATAGATCTTAACTCACAGGAAGGTGCAGGATTGCAGAATAATGGTGACTTTATCTTAAAGAATGACGTAGTTGTGGTTAAGAATCTTGAAGGGAATTTTATTGCAGCAAGTCAGATATGCAGTCATCAGCAAACAGATCAGGTACGATTTTTCGATGATAATGGAGGAATTTTTCGTTGCTCGACCCATGGGTCGGTGTTTGATCAAAACGGCACCCCTTTGAACACAATTACAAGCAATCCGCTGAAGATTTTTAACACAGAACTAAACGGTAATATACTTCGGGTTTTTGAGTAATTATCGATTAGTCACATTTTGATATTTACATGAAAAGTCCTGTCCTAAATCTTTTCCTTTTTTCTTGTGCATTATTTTCTGATGATAAGTGCTCTGTAACCGTACGCCCAATATTTTCACAACTAAAAAATATTAAGTAAGTGAAAAATTTTGTGGTACTATTTTTTGGTATTCTTACCATGACTTTTGTTTGTGGTCAGGCCGGAAAATATGTCACCGTAAAGAGATCCTTAAAATTAATGGGTAGTTCTTTTGAGCTAACTGTAGTGGCCAATAATGAAGAGATTGGATATATCAATCTGGAAGAGGCTATTGCAGAAGTCAGGCGTATAGAAAAGCTGATTTCTTCCTGGGATCCCGAATCAGAAACTTCAGAAATTAATCGAAATGCCGGTGTAAAGCCAGTCAAAGTTAGCCTTGAGCTTTTTAAATTAATTGAACGTGCTATTCAGATTTCTGAAATTACAAATGGTGCTTTCGATATTACTATAGGGGCAATGGAAGATGTCTGGAAATTTGATGGTTCCATGTCTGTGTTTCCAACACCGGAACAAATAAGCAGTGCAGTTTCCAAAGTAGGCTATAAAAAGATAGCTCTTAATAAAGCTGAAAATAGCGTGTTTTTAAAGGAAGAGGGGATGAAGATTAGATTCGCGGCAATAGGAAAAGGGTATGCTGCTGACAAGGTCAAGGAATTATTAGTCTCCAAACAGGTTCCTGCCGGTATGATTAATGCTTCGGGTGATATTACAACCTGGGGTACCAAAGCAACCGGAGAAAAATGGTTAATCGGCGTGGATCACCCTAGAAGTAATAGTAAAATTTTTACTTGGTTACCTTTAATTGAATCATCGGTATCAATTACCGGTAATCTGGTTAGATATGTATCTTTTAATGGAAAGAAATACACGCACTACATCAATCCAAAATCGGGGTATCCAACCACTGGTATAAGCAAGGTAACTGTACTTGCCAAAAGAGCCGAACTATGTGATGCTCTTTCAACTGCTGTCTACATTTTAGGCAAGGAAAAAGGGATTTCAATGATAAATCAGCTTGGAGATACTGAAGTAATAATTGTAGACAGGTTCAATCAGATATATAAGAGCAACGGGATAATTCTTGATACATTAGAATAAATATTCTTATCTCCCTTTTACAAAAACTCTTTTATCTTGCTAATGTTGAAGTTAATATACCTTTAAAAATTTGTAAATTCGCATTCCTAAGAGATGATTGAATGTTAGATAAATTAAATATTGTAAAGCAGCGATTCGATGAGGTATCAGACCTCATTATTCAACCCGACGTTATTGCAGATCAAAAGCGCTATATTAAGCTGCATAAGGAATACAAGGATTTGCGTGTGCTCATTGAAAAAAGAGACTATTATATTGAACTGACAAATAATATAAATGAAGCGGAAGAAATTATTGCTGATGGCAGTGATTTGGAAATGGTAGAGATGGCTAAAATGCAGCTGGAAGAGGCCAAAGAGGCATTACCTGCCCTTGAAGAGGAAATAAAACTATTGTTAATCCCAAAAGACCCTGAGGATGCCAAAGATGTGGTGATGGAAATACGTGCTGGTACAGGTGGAGATGAGGCAAGTATTTTTGCAGGAGACCTTTACAGAATGTATTCAAAGTATTGTGAGTCCAAAGGCTGGAAAACAAATATCATTGATTTAAGTGAAGGTACCAGTGGGGGATTTAAAGAAATTCAATTTGAAGTCAGTGGAGATGATGTATATGGAACTTTGAAGTTTGAAGCCGGCGTGCATCGGGTACAACGTGTACCGCAGACAGAAACACAAGGTCGGGTTCACACCAGCGCAGCAACCGTAATGGTTTTGCCTGAGGCAGAAGATTTTGATGTACATATTGATCCCAAAGATGTGCGTATAGATTATTTTTGTTCATCAGGTCCCGGGGGTCAATCAGTTAATACAACTTACTCTGCCGTGCGTTTGACGCATATTCCTACAGGATTAGTTGCTCAGTGCCAGGATGAAAAATCACAACACAAGAATAAGGATAAAGCCTTTAAGGTTTTACGCTCGCGACTTTACGACATGGAATTGGCTAAAAAGCAGGAAGAGGATGCTGCAAAACGAAATTCACAGGTTAGTAGTGGAGATCGTTCAGCAAAGATTCGCACTTATAATTATCCGCAGGGCAGAGTTACCGATCATAGGATAGGTCTAACACTCTACGATTTACAGAATATAATCAACGGAGATATTCAAAAGATTATTGATGAGTTGATGTTGGTGGATAATACCGAAAAACTAAAAGAAGCTTCAGAGATTTTTTAAAAATCAGGATGAAAATTGAACACTTAGTTGAGCAAATCCATAAAAAAGAATCCTTTCTGTGTATAGGTCTGGATACTGACCTCGAAAGAATACCTGCCCATCTCCTTAAAGAGGAGTCACCTATTTTTTCGTTTAATAAGGCAAATCTTTGTGTGGCGTATAAACCAAATATTGCGTTTTACGAAGCTTATGGCTCAGCGGGTTGGGAAGCCCTGAGGAAAACTATTGAATATCTGAATGATAATTACCCCGAACTTTTTACCATTGCGGACGCAAAACGAGGAGATATCGGAAATACTTCGTACAGATACGCCAAAGCATTTTTCGAGGATTTGGATTTTGACTCCATTACTGTGGCACCCTATATGGGTAGAGATTCTGTTGAACCTTTTTTGTCTTTTGAGAATAAGCATACCATACTCCTGGCTCTTACTTCAAATGAGGGTGCTTTTGATTTTCAAACAAAATCCATTGGGGAAAAGACGCTATATGAACAAGTTATTGAAACGTCAAAATCTTACAAAAATAGTCAAAATTTAATGTATGTAGTTGGTGCTACCAAAGCCAGTTATTTGGCTGAAATCCGAAAAATAATTCCAGAAAGTTTTCTTTTAGTTCCAGGGGTAGGGGCGCAGGGCGGAAGCCTTGAAGAGGTTTGTAAATATGGAATGAATAAAGATGTCGGGTTATTAGTGAATTCTTCCCGGGGTATAATCTATGCTTCGTCCGGCAACAATTTTTCAATTATTGCGGCACAAAAAGCCTCTGAATTACGCAATAAAATGGCGATGGAACTCAAGAAAAAGTAGCCATTACTTTACAAAATCTTCCAACACTTTCTTAAGCTTGCGTGCTTTTAATTCAAAAAATGCAGCAAGTTTGTCGTCCGAAGTCTTGAAGTCAGATGCCTTGTTTAAAAAGTTCTGATATTGGTATTCAATTTGGGCCAAAGCCTTATGTCCACTTGTCATTGGAGTAATAGCTCCAACTTTACAATACTGATTGTCCATAGTCATATTCTTTGTTCTTACAAATATACGGCTTAAATGAAGTTTTGGATGTTGGCAAATGCATGTATTCACCTAAAAATCAGGTGATATGTCTAATTTTTAACTAAATTGATGAATATAAGCTACATAAATGACGAAAAATTTAAAATTTATAAAGTATGACGATTTTTAATAGATCAATGCAAACCAATTTTAAAAACTTCAATAATTGACTTATTTTTTAAATATCCAATATCATTTAATACCTGAATATGAAATATCTGATAATAACAGTTTTTTTACTGGGAACAGGAATCGGAGCCTGGTCACAATCTTCAAATTGTATTTGTTGTACTGAAAATCATGACGATTTTGATTTTTGGCAGGGTAAGTGGGAAGTGACTAATAAAGATGGCACTGATGCAGGCAATAATACAATAGTAAAAATGCAAGGCGGCTGTGTTCTTATAGAAAATTGGGTTGGAGCCAAAGGTCAATATACCGGTACCAGTTTAAATTTTTATAATAGTAACACCAAACAATGGGAACAACTTTGGGTTGATAACGCAGGAAGTAATTTAAAACTCACCGGCAATAGAACAGATAATCAAATGATAATGAAATCTTTACCTTTTGTAGGTAAGGATGGAAAGAAATATTTGAATAAAATTACTTGGACACTCAATAAAGATGGTACCGTAAGACAGCTCTGGGAAGTAATCCATGATGGCAGTGTTGCAAATGTTGCTTTTGATGGGCTATACACCAAAGTTGATTAATTTAATCTATTAGGTTTTTAGGAATAAAAAAACCGGTGCTCCCACCGGTTTTAAACTAACTAACTCAAAAAATACTAACTCAAATAATTCTTTAAAGGATATCTGCCATAAAAGTTAGCAGAACTACAAAGGGTTTAACATTGTAGTGATTTACCTTCAAATTTTTAACGATAAAATTTTCTGTTTATTGCAAGGAATTTAAGAATTTTTGTAATAAACAGCTGAATTACAAGCATTTTATTGATTAAAGCATAGATAATAAAGGGAATCAATAATAATTACAAATGCCAGGAATATGTTCAATAGTGATCGGCAATTAACTTTTCGGTTTCTGTTTTATTCTTAAAAACTTCAAAGGTCTTCCCTTGTGTACGCAAGGCGCCAAGTGTATTTGCATATTGAGCGGCTTTAATGGGGTCTTTGTATAATGAAAAGCCATATGCCAGACCGCCTGCAAAGGAATCTCCACAACCCGTAGTATCAATAACGTCTTTCATAAATACGGATTTAATAAATTTTTTGACTGTAGTATTATTTTCCTTGTAATACACAACACAACCACGGGAATCTAGTGTAACATAAAAATAAGTGACCCCTTTTGACAATACGTGCTCCGCCATGGCATCTATATGGTCCGTCTTATCTTCTTCATAACTCGTCATTTCCTCATATTCATATTCGTTTTTAAACCAACACGCCTGCGATTCTTCAAGATTCATTTTTAGTACATCTATAAAAGGTAGCCATTCATCCATGTCAACCCAGAACTTTCGATATCGATCTCCGGTCATACTCATTGTGGTAGTTGGTCCATGCGCATCAAATATTATTAATCCTTTTTTATGCTTTTTAATATGCCTGAGCGTACTGAGTGAAATTTCAAAATCTGTAATTGGAACAAAAACATAGGCATCAATATCATCCGAATCCGGAATATCTTCAGGCAAAATAGGTCTCATACAAGCAGTTTGCTTTTCCAATCGATTATTTTGATCTATAAACCTCAATTCTATAACCGTACCCCTGTCTTCCTTATATCCAATATGGGAAGTATCAATATTTGAATAGGGCTTAAACACTTCTAATATAGGCTCATAATCATTAGTATGTATATTTGATATTGGAATAACCCTCCCATCATCTCCCAAAAGCTTGGATAAAGCAATTACAGGATGTGTCACACAACCGTATTTTTGTATAACCTCATCCTGGTGCGTGTATATGGTATCTCTGGGTATTGGTCCTAAAACCGCTATTTTAATCATAAGCCTATGCTTTTGCACATTATTATTCTGTTAATATACTAAATAATTGGCGGTGTAAAAAGGGCTTATTACAGATGGTTTTATGAGAAGATCACTGTTTTATTATTATAAACCATGGTTTTTCTTTCTACATGAAGCTGAACTGCCCTCGATAGCACAATTTTTTCCAGATCCCTTCCTTTGGCAATAAAGTCTTTCACCCTGTGAGAGTGTGATACTGTTGTAACATCTTGCTCAATAATGGGTCCGGCATCCAGAGCTTCTGTTACATAATGGCTGGTTGCTCCAATTATTTTTACGCCACGGGCAAATGCGGCATGATAGGGTTTGGCTCCTGCAAAGGCCGGTAAGAACGAATGATGAATGTTTATTATTTTATTGGGATAATGGTCTATAATTTTATTGCTTAATATCTGCATATATCTGGCCAACACAATGAAATCTACATTATGTGATTTTAAAAGCTCTAATTGTTGCTTCTCAGCCTCTTCTTTGGTTTCTTTTGATACAGGTATAAAGTAGTATGGAATTTCAAATTGTTCAGCAATATGTCCGGCCTCGTCGTGATTACTCATGATAAAAGGAATTTCCAATGACAATTCACCAGATTTATAACGACTAAGGAGGTCATACAAACAATGGTTGTATTTTGATACAAAAATGGCCATTCGCGGTTTTATGTTTTCAGGGTGAATGCTCCAATTCATCTCATAAGGAATAGCCAATTTTGATTGGAATTCTTCTTTGAATTTAGAAAATTCAATTGCACTATCGTTAAATTCACTTTCCACACGCATGAAAAAAACATTGAGCTCTTCATCAACATGCTGGTCCAGGTATACGATGTTACCTCTATTGTTATGAATAAACCCGGTAATTGCACTTATTATTCCCGATTGATCCGGGCAGTGAATAAGAATGGTGTATCTCAAAATGATGTATTTTAGCCTGTAAAATTATAATATTAGGAACAGAGGCTTATTAAATTTGATAATTTTTATAAAATTCTGATTGTAAGATGATTTTTTTTGCATTTTCCTTAAATTGCTAACCTAAAGTAGTCCAAAAATTATCAATGGAACAAGCAAAAGCCTATAAACCAAAGAATAAAATAAGAGTGGTTACTGCGGCTTCTCTTTTTGATGGTCATGATGCAGCCATCAATATTATGAGACGTATCATTCAATCTACCGGAGTAGAGGTTATTCATTTAGGCCACGACAGAAGCGTTGATGAGGTAGTAAATTGTGCAATTCAGGAAGATGTCAATGCCATAGCCATGACTTCGTATCAAGGAGGTCATAATGAATATTTTAGATATATGTTTGACCTTTTAAAAGAACGAGGTGCAGAACATATTAAGATATTTGGTGGTGGTGGCGGTGTAATTCTGCCTGAGGAAATAGAATCTCTTATGGACTATGGGATTACCAGGATATATTCACCAGATGATGGTCGAACCATGGGATTGCAAGGCATGATAAACCATCTTGTAAAGCAAAGTGATACTCCTGTCCTTCCTTTAAAACTGGATAAAGGATCTACGCTGCTCGAAGCATTGAAGAATAAACAGCCAAAGACTATTGCACGGCTGATAAGTCTTGCAGAAAACAGACCTTCTGAATTTGAAGAACTATTTTCTACAATTCGAAAAGATAAAAATCAGGTCCCGGTATTAGGAATAACCGGAACGGGTGGTTCAGGTAAATCTAGTCTAGTCGACGAGCTTGTCAGACGATTTTTAAGGGACTTTCCTGAGAAATCTATTGGTCTGATATCTGTTGATCCTTCCAAAAGGAAAACAGGTGGAGCTCTTCTTGGCGATCGAATAAGGATGAATGCAATAAATGACGATAGGGTATACATGAGATCCCTTGCGACAAGACAATCTAATTTGGCTCTATCTAAATATGTGAATGAGGCTGTTGAAGTACTGAAAACCGCTGAATTTGATCTTATTATCCTCGAAACCTCAGGCATTGGTCAGTCAGATACTGAAATTATTGAACACAGCGATGTTTCGCTTTATGTTATGACTCCTGAATTTGGGGCTGCAACGCAACTCGAGAAAATTGATATGTTGGATTTTGCTGATCTTGTTGCGATAAACAAATTCGATAAAAGAGGCGCCCTCGATGCTTTAAGAGATGTAAAGAAACAGTATGTTAGAAATCAGGGCTTATGGGAAGCGGATGAGGAATCTTTACCGATATTTGGCACTATAGCTTCACAATTTAATGACCCGGGCATGAATCGTTTATATAAAGCGGTAATGCAACAATTAACCGAAAAGGCAAAAGCTGATCTCGTTTCAACCTTAGTGGTCAGCAAGGAAATGGATGAAAAGGTATTTGTGGTGCCACCTTCCAGGGTACGATATCTTTCGGAGATTTCTGAAAGTATTAATTCTTATGACAAAAAAGTATCATTTCAGGTTGAAGTAGCCCAGCAATTGTATGGAATTTATAAAACGGTCGCAGGTCTTTGCAAGACCAAACCAGAATTAAATAGTGCGGGAATAAAAGTCACCGGTATATTTAATTCCGGAGAAGATGAAAATGATAAATTAATTCAACTTTTACTAGCTGAATTTGACCGTGTAAAACTCAATTTGGATCCATATAATTGGGAAATTATCCTAAACTGGGATATTCTGGCTAAAAAATACAAAGACCCTTCTTATGTTTTTAAAGTAAGAGACAAGGAGATAAATATAGAAACGCACGTAGAGTCGCTATCAGGCCTTCCAATTCCCAAAGTAATTTTACCAAGATATAAGGCATGGGGCGACCTGCTTCTATGGCGATTGCAGGAGAATGTGCCCGGAGAATTTCCATATACTTCCGGACTTTACCCATTTAAAAGAACGGGGGAAGATCCAACACGGATGTTTGCAGGAGAAGGAGGACCTGAGCGTACCAATAGAAGGTTTCATTATGTAAGTCTTGATATGCCCGCGAAGAGATTGTCTACGGCATTTGACTCTGTGACACTCTACGGTAATGACCCGGATCACAGACCAGATATTTATGGTAAGATTGGAAATGCCGGTGTATCGGTTTGCTGCCTCGACGATGCAAAAAAACTGTATTCCGGTTTTGATCTGAGTGATCCTATGACTTCGGTTAGTATGACCATAAATGGACCTGCGCCAATGTTATTGGGCTATTTTATTAATGCTGCCATTGATCAAAACTGTGAGAAGTATATACATGAAAATGGTCTCGAAAAAGAAGTAGAATCAAAAATCAAAACCCACTATGGTGGAGATTTTAAAAACAGGCCAAAATATGAGGGCGCTTTGCCGGAAGGAAATAACGGACTTGGACTTTTTTTACTGGGTATTACCGGAGATAAAGTACTTTCCCCTGAAATTTACAACAAGATTAAAAAAGAGACTTTAAAAACAATTCGTGGAACGGTCCAGGCAGATATCCTAAAAGAAGATCAGGCTCAGAATACCTGCATTTTTTCAACAGAATTTGCACTGAGACTCATGGGGGATGTTCAGGAATATTTTATTCAGAATGAGGTAAGAAATTTTTATTCAGTATCTATTTCAGGTTACCATATAGCGGAGGCCGGGGCAAATCCTATTACACAATTGGCTTTTACTCTTTCAAATGGTTTTACGTACGTTGAATACTACCTGAGCCGGGGGATGGATATTAATAAATTTGGCCCCAACTTGTCGTTTTTCTTTTCCAATGGAATAGATCCGGAGTATGCGGTAATAGGCAGAGTTGCAAGGCGTATTTGGGCGAAAGCAATGAAGGACAAATACGGCGCAGATTCCAGGGCACAAATGTTAAAATATCATATACAGACATCCGGGAGAAGTTTGCATGCACAGGAGATAGATTTCAATGATATCAGAACTACTTTGCAGGCACTTTACGCCATTTACGACAATTGTAATTCATTGCACACAAATGCATACGATGAGGCTATTACAACCCCTACAGAAGAATCGGTTAGAAGGGCAATGGCAATACAATTGATAATTAATAAGGAATTGGGACTTGCTAAAAATGAAAATCCACTGCAAGGATCCTTTATAATTGAAGAACTTACAGATCTTGTGGAGGAGGCAGTTTTGCTTGAATTTGACAGGATTACTGAGCGAGGAGGTGTATTGGGCGCAATGGAAACAATGTATCAACGTTCCAAAATACAGGAAGAAAGTATGCACTATGAGACTCTGAAACACACTGGTGAATATCCCATAATTGGTGTAAACACTTTTTTAAGCTCTTCCGGATCTCCTACCATACTCCCTGCAGAAGTTATTCGTGCTACCGAAACTGAAAAACAGCAACAGATTAGTACATTACAAGGTTTGCACTTAAGAAATGAGCTGGTCGCTCAAAAAGAATTGAAAGCACTACAGGAAACAGCCATAAAGAATGAGAACATATTTGAAAAACTAATGGAAGTGACTAAATATTGTTCATTAGGACAAATCACACATGCCTTGTTTGAAGTAGGGGGGCAATATAGAAGAAATATGTAAAATTATTTTAGGTTAGCCTGGGAAATTAAGTTATCGATAGAGTTGCTCCATAAGAGCGTTAACTAATAGCCCATATAATCATTAAACCCCCAGCTGGAACCGCCATAATTTTTACCAATAGACTTCCTCCATTTCTTAAAAGACCTTCTAAAGCTGTGAATTTCTTTTCGAAGTAAATCCAGGTACTCCCTTTCTTTTAATCCATCATTTTCCAATCCGTTACAATAAGAAACTATATTACCTATCATAATGTTGATAAACGAAGCACTTTTCATTCGAACAGCGTAAGAATCAGTAGATTCAGCTTGCGCTATCTGCTGTGGAATCAAAATAGCGTCCGTGAGCAAAGAATCGGCAATATTGTCTCTTAAACTGTTAGATTGATATAATTTTAGCAAGTCCTTGTTTTGAGAAACAAACGAGGCTATTTCCCTGCTCATAGAGCAGAGTTCCATAGCTTTTCTATAAACCGGTAAGGTTCTTAAATTCTTGTAGGGCATTTTCTCTTTTAGCAAAAATTCTAGAATAAAGTTACGTCCAAATTTCAGATATTATCTTTAAAATATAAAGCAATTTTGTATTTTAGCTATGGAAAAATCATTTTTAAATACAAATTACTTTGAATATTAAAATAGATGACTTAAACTGGCACATACTTAGACTTCTGCAGGAGAATTCAAGGTTGTCTTTGTCAAATATTGGAAGGGAAGTTGGCCTGACTTCACCAGCTGTGGCAGAGCGTGTTAAAAAAATGGAAGACCTCGGAATACTCGAAGGTTTTAAGGCTAAAGTGTCCTATACCCTAGCCGGGTATCAACTCAAGGCCATTATTACATTAAGGGCATTTATGGGTAAACTGAAACCTTTTCTTGAAATGGTTAAAACCCTGGAGGAAGTTATAAATTGTTACAGAATTACGGGTGACGAGAATATTATTATGGAAGTAGTTCTAAAGGACCAGGCCCATCTGGAAAGATTTATCGATGAACTTATCAGATATGGGGAAACAAGAACACATATTATTCTTTCTGATGTAGTTTCCGATGCGCCAATAAAACGACTCAAGTAACGTTTATTAAGTTTGAAAAGGTTTAAAACAGACAACTCAATTCTAAGCTGACATTATTTATAATAATTAGTTTTGAATATTTGCTGTTAAGGGATTTAATTACTTAATTTAACTATAGGTTCTGATGAGGTTGTGCTTTACAGGTTATTCATCTCTTGAATTGTAAAAAGGTTTTAAGTATAATTTTGAGAATTTGTTTTATTCTTATCTATTTTGGCCGGGTTTTTGATTATTTCAGAAATATGAAGCGAGTTTTATTTCTTCTCTTATTTGTAGGCCTGGCATATACAGTCAGTTCGCAATCCAGACAGGCAGTGTTTAAAAAGGGAAGGATCATAGATTCTATTCAGATCAATGATTCAATCTCCGAAACTTATAAATTATATCTTCCAAAAAAGTTTGATGGTAAGGGTACCTGGCCCATTATATTTGTTTTTGACATGAATGGCAAGAATAGCCAGGCATTGAATATGTTTAAGACAGCTGCCGAAGAACAAGGATATCTGCTTGCTTCCTCTAATGATATAAGTGATACGATTTCAATTTCTAAAAATGTTTTAATTACCAGTAGGATGTTTCGTGAGGTTGCATCGCTTTTCCCTATAAATAATAATAGAATTTATACAGCAGGGTTTTCCTCGGGAGCTAAATTTGCCACCGTTGTACCTTCCTTTATTAAAGAAGTAAACGGGGTAATTTCTTGCGGCTCATTTGTGCCAAGTGTAGAGTTATTGGATGAAAAAAGGCCTTTTTATTTTATCGGAATAGTTGGGAATGAGGATTTCAACTTTCCTCTAATGCTACAAGGGCGGGAATTGCTTAACAAAATGAAATTCCCCAATGACCTTTTGGTTTTTGATGGGGGTGAGAAATGGTCATATGACCTTATAGACAAGGCATTAAAGAACCTTACACTAGCTGCCATGGCTAAAGGAAATGTTCAGAGGGACAATAAATTTATCCTTGATAATTATCGCGAAAATTTTCAGGAATACTTAGGATTAAAAAGTTCAGGTAAGAGTTTATTGGCATATGATCGGCTTAATGAAATAATTTCTGTTTACAGGCCACATCTGGAAATTGATTCATTGAGGGAGGAAATTAAAATCCTTAAAAAAGCAAATTCATACAGAGCTCAAAAACGAAATTTGAATAATGTCCTTCTTAGGGAATCATTTATTATTGATGATTATAATTATAATCTGGATGAAGATGTGTCTACTCTTAATTACAATAATCTGGGATGGTGGAATTATCAGATGGATGAACTGAAAAAGTATGATAAAAAGTCGGATCCTTTCGAAAGACAAATGGGAAAAAGACTATTGGGTTATCTCAATGCACTAATAGAAGATAATATTGATATTGAATTGGAATATCCGGTGGTTAATGACGAGACATTGAGTTTTCTTTGGATGCTCAAAACTATTACGGAGCCCAAGGCGTATTCTTATTACTTAAAAATCATATCTGATAGTTCCAAATACGAAGACTTCGGTACGGCATTGTTTTACCTCGAAGAATTATTAAAAAACGGATATAAGGATAAGCCCCGCCTATATTCACTTGAGCATACGGCACTGTTGAGAATTATGCCCGAGTTTAATGCCATAGTAAATAAATACCTGAAGGAATCTCGATATGACACCATTATTGAGGAATAATTTTTGGAATTAAATCTAGGTTCCAATCAATAACTAATCCTTTGGCAAGCGACTTAGTTACTTCTTTCCCATAAAGGTATTCACAAAGATATAAAGAGGCCTCAAAGCTTTTAGCTCCACCTGCAGAGGTAATGTATTTTCCATCATGCACAAATAATACGCTGTCCCTGACATTCAGATGGGGAAACATCTGCTTGTAATTTTCAATATCACTTGGGAAAGTGGTTGAGGAAACTTTATTAAGCAGCCCTGCTTTTGCAAGTACAAAAGCACCATCACAATGTGAGGTCATAAATAACGCATTCTTATCTACGCTTTTTACAAAATTCAGCATGGCAGTATCTTTTAGGTCTGTATCCAAATGGTGTTCTGCACTGGGAATTACGAGTATATCAATGCGTGGAAGGGAGTCCCTTAAGTAGTTAAAATCAGGTAAAATTCGCAGACCCTCAAAAGTAGTAACCGGTTCTAATGTATTAGCCACAGTAAATGTATTCATGGCCTTTATGCCTTCATGATATTTTGTATGTTGAAAAATATCAAATGGAGCGGTAAATTCTGTATTATATGTTCCCTCCATAATTAGGAAAGCAACATTATAATTACCGGGAATAATTCTGGCAGCTCTTTTCAGCTTGGTTGAAGAAGGCTCCAAATGATTCTTTTTTTCCTTGCAACCGGAAGTGAATCCAACAAAAATTAATAAGATGATGAAATATTTCATAGACTTTAATTTCGGGTACTTTTTAGTAGGACTTGCTTTAACCATAAAAGTAATAAAATACCGAGTAGGCCTATAACGGAGGCTAAATACCATGTGGTTTCATAGCCAAGCTTTGCAATGGAATTCATTCCTGAATTATGCGCGAAAATATGAGCAATTGAAAAGGAAATGCTATAAAGAGCCATGTACTCACCTGGTCTGCCCCTCCGTGCTCTGTCCATGGCAAATGCATATGAAAATGGAAACGCTATCATTTCTCCCAGAGTCATCAATAACATACCTATTACAAGAATACCAACCCATGTACCGAAATTAAAGATTAACAGGCTTAAGGTAACCAACAACAAGCCAATCACTACATGGGCTATTTTGGACAAAGACCTTGTTTCCAAAAATTTAATGAGAGGCATTTCAAAAACTACAATTAAAAAGCCATTCATCGCTAAAAGCAAACCTATTTGCGTTTCATTTAACCCGCGCGCATCCTTATAGTATATTGGAATTGTGGAAAAGTATTGCACAAATACAAATGCGAACAGAACCATGGAAACAATAAATATCCAATACTGTACATCTTTATATGCAGATAGAGGCATTTCATTTTGAATGCTTTCCTGGACTTTTGCCTTTTTAGGGTTTAAGACAACTAATAGTAATACACCAGCTGCCATGCAGGTAAGACCATCTACCCAAAATAACCCGCCATAACCCAAGGTTGCTATTATAAGGCCACCAATAGCTGGGCCGGCAGAAAAACCAAGATTTATGGCAAGTCTGATAAGTGTTACCGATCTGGTTTTATTTGCAGGCTTACTATATGAGTTAAGGGCGACAAATGTCGCTGGCCTGAATGCATCAGCGATAATCATTAACAAGAATACACCTCCACAAACTGACCAAAAAGAATTAAGAAATTGAAGAATAATAAAAAGTATCCCACTCAAAATAAGACTTACCAACATGACCCGATATGGACCAAAGCGATCTGTTAATTTTCCTCCCAGCCAGGCACCGACAAGTGATCCTAATCCAAAACAACTCATAATAATTCCAACGTTTTCCAATGTGAAACCAAGATCCTGAGTAAGATAAAGCGATAAAAAAGGGATGACCATAGTCCCCGCCCTATTTATCAGGGTTATCAAAGAGAGCCACCAAACCTCTTTCGATAATCCCTTAAATGAATTTATGTAATTATTATAAATTGATTTCATGCGGTTTGAATCATAAAAAAGCCCGACATACTCGTCAGGCCATAGCTTATAAAATAGTATTGGTTTCAATCATAGCAGGGTCAGTGGACCGGTGTACAGAATGCCTTTTCCGTCCTTTCAATCAACATATTATGCATAATTTATTCTTGAAAAGTAAAAGTATATAAAAAAAAAGAGATGTTGTATTTTTGAATGAAATACGCGTCTATGAAAAAAAATATCTTAGTTTGGCTTGTTTGTTTATTTTTTTGCACATTGGCTTGTGAAGATAAACGCAAATATCACGATGCAAAAAACTCGGATATAAAAGCGGATAATTCAGAGCTTGTTAATGAGATTTTATTATTTCAGAAAAAGCTTAATGAAGAATTCCAAAACCCTGAGACATCTCCTTTACCCGACAGATATCGCAAAGATTTTGAGGGCTTGGATTTCTTTCAGCCCGATACTTCATTTAGAGTAATAGCTACTCTGGAGCGGACAGCGGATGCAATTCCTTTTATGATGCCTACTACAACAGAACGTTTTTCCGAAGAAGTGGTATACGGGATAGTCCATTTCGCTCTAAATGGAAATAAATACAGTCTTGAAGTTTATCAAAACCTTGAATTGAAAGATACAGAAGACTATGAAGATTACCTCTTCCTGCCTTTTTTGGATAATACAAATGGTGAAGAGACCTATGCCGGAGGCCGGTATCTTGATTTGGAAATCCCCGAAGGAAATTCAATTGTAATTGATTTTAACCAGGCTTACAATCCTTATTGCGTTTATAATAAGAAGTATTCTTGTCCTATAGTCCCAAAAAGAAATATACTGAACACTAAAATTACTGCTGGTGTGAAAAATTTTAAAATGAAATAAAATAAATTGGCCCTGATGAATTACCATCAGGGCCGGCATTTATTTAACTAAACAAAACCAAACTAATTTTTTATCTAAAACGCAAAAACAGCAGCCAATAAGAAAGAGGAAAGGCTTTTTGATGCTTCTAAATTATTATTTATGAAAGCATCATCTGATGCACTGTCTAATCTGATTTCAGGAATAAATGTAAGGTATTCACCAACCGTAAGGTTACCTGTTAGTGTTACTGCAAATACACTGGAATCTTCAAGTCCGGTTCCTATTGCTCCAAAATCACCACTTTCTTTGAAATATTCTCCTCTCAAGCCGATTGTAAATGTATCCGAAGTGCTATACTGAGGGTATAAAGCTGCACCATAAAAGCCAACACCATCTGTATCTTGGTAAGTAGCATTTATTCCAAGAAAAAAGGATTCACCTATATCAAAACCGCCGGTATAGTCAATTTGGAAAAGACCTTTGATATCAGTTTCCGTAGGAACCCCTGCAACCAGGGTTTCATTAAACCCTTGTTTTCCATAAATGAAATTTAAAAATTGGCCTGAATACCCTAACTGGGCACCAAAGGAATATTCGCTAAATGGGTTAACATCAGTAAAATCAGTTGGATTCATAATGGCTACCATAGCAGACCAGTCGTTCCCAAGGTCAAAATCAGCTTTTATACCAGCATGGGAAAACGGCCCGTAGGAGAACATATAGGACGTACTGTAGTTAAAATTACCAGTTGGTGAAATTACTTCATAACCCAGGAAAGTGTTGAAATTACCAAAGGTCAATGTAACAGTCTCACTAACGTTCCAGTAAACATATAATTGGTTTATAATATTTGATGAACCAAAAGGTGATCCAAAAACTGCTTCTTCACCTCTGGGTCCAAAAACTAAGTCGACAACAACACCAACCTTTTCACCTTCGTAAGCACCAATTAAGTTAACCATACCCAATGCAAAACCAGGTCTGTTAGCGAATGAAGTGCCGGGTGCCGTTGGTCCAACAGATCCACCGGCGTCGTCTGGTATTACTTTGTTGAGGCCATCAAAATTTGCTCTGAAGTAGCCATCTGCTGATCCACTAAAAGAAAATTTCTTTTTTTCTTCTTCCTCTTCTTCCTGAGCAAAAGACGCTGTTCCAAGCAATAACAATGCTAAAAGTAAGAGATTTTTTATGTAACTTGTATTAATAAATGTTTTCATAATTCAATGTTTTAGTTTCCTTTTGAGGAGAACGTTAAATGATATTTAAATTGATTTAATTGAAAATGTTTTATAACGGAGCGTTCTGCCAAACGCTCCGTTCATTTTTACTATATATTATTGTTCACTCATTCTAAAATCGGCATAGGCGTCCATTCCGTGTTCAGCCAAGTCCAACCCGTCTATTTCTTCTTCTTTTGGAACTCTTATTCCTACGGTTTTCTTGAGTGCAAAAATGATTATGAAGGCGGAGATGCAACAAAATACTCCCACTGAGGCAACTCCGGTCAATTGATAGATTAACTGCTGGCCTCCGGCAAGGTCTCCAAATATTCCAACTGCAAGTGTTCCCCAGATTCCACATATAAGGTGGACGGTAACTGCACCAACAGGATCATCTAATCGAATTCTGTCAATTAAGGCTACACCTAGTACAATTATGACACCAGCTATAAGACCTATAATTACAGCCTCGGTAGGCGACATTAGATCCGCGCCTGCGGTAATACCTACCAGGCCTCCTAAAATTCCGTTCAGGAACATGGTAAGGTCCATATTCTTATACATTAGTGTGGATAATATCGCTGCTCCAACACCACCGGCTGCTGCCGCCAAACAAGTGGTTACAAGTACCAGAGATGTAGTAGCCGGGTCTGCAGATAAAACAGAGCCACCATTAAAACCAAACCAGCCTAACCATAGGATTAATACCCCCGCTGTTGCCATAGGAATGCTATGGCCAGGGATAGCCTGTGGTTTACCATCTTCACTAAATTTGCCTATTCTGGCTCCCAATAAGTAAATGGCTATTAAAGCTCCCCATCCACCAACTGAATGTACTAAAGTAGATCCGGCAAAATCGTAAAAGCCTCCTTCTTCTCCTCCTAATGTGGAAAGGAATCCGCCACCCCATTGCCAGGAACCTGCTATAGGATATATAAGACCCACATAAATGATTGTGAAAATCATAAATGGACCTATTTTAATGCGCTCCGCAACAGCTCCTGAAACAATTGTAGCTGCCGTGGCTGCAAACATTCCCTGGAACAGAAAATCTGTCCACCAGGTATAACCTCCGTCGGCATATTCGGCAGTCATCCCATTTTCCGGGGCGTCAATGCCAAAACCTGCAAACTCGAAAATACCCATGGAACCTTCTTCAAATCCCGGATACATTAAATTAAAACCACCTATATAATACAGTAGTAGGCCTACTGTGATTATAAAGATATTTTTAAAGAGAATATTGATCGTGTTCTTTTGTCTGGTGAGGCCAATTTCTAAAAAGGCGAACCCTGTATGCATAAAAAATACGAGGGCGGTACATACCATCATCCAAACATTATTTGCTGTAAATAATCCTGCTTCCATTTCTTTTAAGTATTAGTTTGTTACTTTTTAGTTGATTCCGGCTTGGCCGTTTTCTTTGGTTCGTATTCTATAGGCCTGCAGGACATCGGAAACAAAGATTTTACCGTCGCCTACATTTCCTGTATAAGCGGCTTCCAAAACTGTGTTTACGGTTCTTTCAAGAAATTCGTCAGATATGACTATTTCGAGATACCTTCTTTGGATGTCTGTAGTACTGTATGATATACCACGATAGACATGACCTTGTTTTTCATTTCCAACTCCAGTTACATCCCAGTAACTAAAGAAATTTACCTCAATTTCATGAAGTGCGTTTTTCACGTCATCAAATTTGGATTTTCTAATAATTGCTTCAACTTTTTTCATTTTTAAATTTTATTGTTGATCGGCGCAAATATATATTAAATAATTTAACACCCTAAAAAAAGTAGGGGTGGTTGAGTAATTTTTATATTTATTTTAATTAGACCCTATTAATTTTAAGGGTATGTTATTAAAAACTTAAAAAATTGTATATATGATTATTTTGTGGGAGAGAATTAACTAAAGTTGTAGGAAAGTGTTAAACCTGTCCATTTTTTATAGAAGGAAATCAAATTAAACTAACTAATAAGGATAAAAAGGTGTGCTAAAAACAGAAATATTATATTAATCTGGCAAGCCAAAGGCCCATTACCACTGCGAGTACACCAACTGCAATACTACTTAAGGTATAAAAAGAAAAATGCAGTAATTGGCCGGATTGAAGCAATCCATGGTTTTCCAATGTAAATGCTGAAAACGTGGTAAATCCTCCGCAAAACCCTGTAGATAGGATCAGGATTTGATCTTTTGAAAGAAGATTCCCTTTCATTGATGCACCCAGAATAAAACCAATTACTAAACAGCCAATTATATTAACTATAAATGTGCCGAGGAAAAAATTATGAAAATAATCGTTGAAAGTTTTGCCAATTACAAAACGAAGAAAGCTACCAAACCCGCCACCAATAAAAACAAGCAAAAATTGTTTCATACCCTAAAGGTAAAAAACTAAATTGCTTTTTTATACTTGGTTGAATCTAATTCCAGAGGATAAATTTTTGTTAAAGATTGCTCTGAAATACTTTTCCTTAACTTGTTTACTCTCTGTCCGGCGCTGGCTACACTAAAAAACAAAAGTGCAGCATTAAATATGACTAGAACAATAAAAATGGTTAAAAAAGTGGTCATTTTAGAATTATAATATAATTGGTTAACGCAAAATTACTTCTTTTCTTGTATTATACGAATGAAATACGCAGTTTGTTGTGAATTACCAAATTTTTGTGGTGTTGGTAGCAATAATGTTAATTTTTAAGAATATACTTAATCGCAAATAGGAATATTATGAATATGACAAATACAATCCCGACCCATTTTACCCCACTATAATTTTTAGCGTGAAGTTTCTTGTCTTTTCGATAAGAAAATATCAGGATCAATGTGAATAACAATATAAAAACTATGGCAAATAGTACTTGTCCTGTGCTAAACATATTTATTATTTTTAGCAAAACTAAAACAAAAATACCATGAAAAAGAAAATTGCTTCGGTAGAAATTTTTCACAGATCTTTTGGTCTTGGGGTGTCTCACGAAATGAAGGCAGATCTTGGTGAAGCAAAGAATAAGCTTCGATTTAACCTTATGGACGAGGAGAATAAAGAGTATTTTGAGGCTGCACAAAATAATGATTTGGCAGAGGTAGCTGATGCTTTAGGAGATATGCTTTATATTCTCTGTGGGACAATTCTTGAACACGGCATGCAATATAAAATAGAGGAAGTATTTGAAGAAATTCAACGAAGCAATATGAGCAAATTAGGAAAAGATGGGAAACCTATATACAGGGAAGATGGGAAAGTATTGAAAGGGCCGGAATATTTTAAGCCAAATATTCAGGCTATTCTGGATAAATAAAACAGGTACTAGTTTTTAGCACATGTTTATTATGTTTTTAGGAGATTACTGGACTTTATACCTCCATCCAAATTTATCTTCAGTCTTGTTATATTGTATTTCCAGTAATTTTTGCTTCAGGATTGTTGCATAGGATTTTTCAATTTTAGGTAACTCAAAGCGTTCACCCTTATAACCAAAGCCCAAGATTGGATTAATCACAGCAGCGGTTCCGCTACCAAACATTTCTTTTAAAGAATTATTCTTTATTCCATCTACCAGCTCAGACACTTTTATGGGCCTTATTTCAACTTCAATTCCCATGTCTTTTGCCAATTCAATGATACTTTTTCTGGTTATACCATCCAATATTCTATCCCCTGTTGGGCAAGTAATTAATTTATCATCCAGTCGAATGAAGATATTCATGGTACCAGCTTCTTCTATGTACTCATGTGTATTCGCGTCTGTCCAAACCACTTGTTGGAACCCTTCTTCCTTGGCCAGGTTGGTTGGATAAAACTGCCCCGCATAATTACCGGCGGCCTTGGTAAAACCAAATCCACCATCAGCTGCCCTGCTAAATTTTTCAGCAATCTTTACTCTTACTTCACCTCCGTAGTAGGATTGTGCAGGAGAGCAAATAATAATAAATTTAAACTCCTCAGAGGGAGAAGCAATTATTCCAGCTTGGGTTGCAATAACAAAAGGACGGATATACAAAGAATTACCTACGCCAGGTTTAATCCACTTCTCGTCTAACTGTAAAAGCTTCTTGAGACCTTCAAAAAAATATTCTTCAGGAAATTCAGGCATTGCCAGTCGGACACTGGACTTATTTATACGTCTATAGTTCTCGTCAGGTCTAAATAGCCAAACAGTACCCTTGTCATCTCTATAGGCCTTCATCCCTTCAAAAACAGCCTGGCCATAATGAAATATCCTGGAAGAAGGTTCCATTTGCAATGGCTGATAAGGAATTATTTTTGGCGTTTCCCATACACCATTTCTATAATCACAGACAAACATATGATCTGTGAAATATGCGCCAAAAGGAAGATCATCAAAATTAACCTCAGTAATCTTAGATGATTCTGCCTTCTCCACTATCAGATTTTTTACTTCTGTATCCATTGAAATCACTTTTTCTTGGATTAAAATTAAACAATTATCACCTTTAATGACTTCTTTTTCCGAGGAAAAATCGCCAGTTTTGCAGATGAATCATAAATATTATTAATAATGAAAAGTTTTAACATTTTACTTGTGTTATTAGTACTGTTAATGGCTTGTAAAAATCAACAAAAGTCATCAGGCGAAAGTGAAAAAGTGCTAATTGAAAAGAATTATGCTTCATTTGGTAAGTCCATTGATGGCGAAGATGCTATTGAAAGCGGAGAAATGTTAGTTAAATTTAAGACACTTTCGGAGACAGATACCTTGGAAACCAAATTTGTAGGAACGGTTGTGGATGTTTGCAAGTCTAAAGGTTGTTGGATGAAACTGAAATTAAATAATGAAGAGGAAGTAATGGTGAAGTTTAAAGATTATGGCTTTTTTGTACCTAAGGATATTGAAGGAAAGGAAGTAATTGTAAATGGAATTGCTTTTGTGGATCTCATGAGCATTGATGATCAAAAACATTATGCCCAAGATGCCGGCAAATCACAGGAAGATATTGAACGGATAATAAAACCTGAAAAAACATTTTCATTTGAGGCAGATGGCGTACTAATAGGGCAATAAGTTGATACGAAAGATAATTACTACGGCCGATGGTTCCAAAACCATTCAAATACAGGATTGGGAGGAACAATATCACTCCAAACACGGTGCCGTAAATGAGGCAAATCATGTTTTTATAGATAAAGGATTCCAATATTTAACCAATGAGCCCATAAATATTTTGGAGATTGGTTTTGGAACAGGTCTCAATGCCCTGATAACTTTGATTGAAGCCGAAAAAACTAATAGAAGGGTAGATTATACTGGTATTGAGGCTTATCCCGTAACAGATGAAGAAATATCACAGCTTGATTATATTGGAACTTTGGAGGCAGAGACGTATAGAGAGGCATTTTTTGAAATGCATACGTGTCCCTGGGGAATCAAAACAATAATTACACCTCGTTTTACATTTAATAAGTACAAAAAAGACTTCCGGGACATCTCTGACAACAATCTTTACGACCTTATATATTTTGATGCCTTTGGTGCCAGGGTACAACCGGAACTTTGGACAGAACCGGTTTTTGATAAAATGTATAAAGCTCTTACTAAACATGGAGTTTTGGTCACCTATTCGGCTAAAGGAAGTGTCAGAAGAGCAATGCAGGCTGTTGGTTTTGTCGTAGAACGCTTACCTGGACCACCCGGTAAAAGGGAAATGCTTAGGGCTCTAAAAGTGTAAAGGGAAACAAATTTTAGCAATAATTTATAAAGGATACTGTTAAATCCAAATTAAACCTGATTGCTACGGGTTTAAAAACCAATATCTTTAGCGAAAATTATGCAATGAAAGTATTAATTGCCGGGGCAACCGGATTAATAGGCAAAGCCATAACCGACCTATGTCGTGAAAAAGGGATTTCAGTTAATTATCTTACAACTGATAGATCCAAAATAAAGAACGAAAACAATTATCAGGGATTTTATTGGGAGCCAGAAAAAAATAAATTAGATGCAAATTGTTTTGAGGGAGTTACTGCAATTATCAATTTGGCTGGTGCTGGTATTGCAGGCAAATGGACAAAATCTTACAAAAAGCAAATTCTATCCAGCAGAATAGACAGCCTTAGCACACTATATAGTGCAATTAAAAACTTGAACACGAAGGAAAGAATTACTTTCATATCTGCATCTGCAATCGGAATCTATCCAAATTCCCTAACTGATTTTTACACCGAAAAGGAAACGACCGTGGATGCAAGCTTTTTGGGGGAAGTATCAGAGATGTGGGAAAAAGAAATGGATAAATTCAAGGAGCTTAATTGTACTGTAGCTAAAATAAGAATTGGCCTTGTTCTCTCATCAGAGGGAGGAGCTTTACCAAATATAGAAAATGCTGTTAGAAAATATTTAGGCGCTTCATTTGGTTCTGGGGAACAATGGCAATCATGGATACATGTGAATGATATTGCCCGAATGTTTGTATTTACCATGGAAAATAATCTGTCTGGTGTTTATAACGGAGTAGCGCCAAATCCTGTAACTAACAGAAAAATGGTCAAAGAATTGGCCAAGGTCCTTAATAAACCCTTGTTTTTGCCCAATATTCCTCAATTTGCAATGAGACTTATCCTGGGTGAAATGTCTTATCTTTTATTTGTTAGTCAGCGCGTGAGCAGTAAAAAAATAGAAAAAGAAGGCTTTAATTTTGAATTTAATAATATTTGCAGAGCATTGGAAAATATATACTCAGAGCAAGTCAATGAGGACAACAAGGATGATGTTTTGTCCAAAGAATACGTGTAGATTAAATATATAGATAAGTAGTTTCAAATAGAACATCCTGTAATTAGGGTGTTTTTTTTTGTGACATTTTGACATTTTAAAAGAATTGGCAGTACTTTTGCCATCCTAATTTGAGGTTTATAAAAAGCAATACCAAATGAACAAAAAAGATAAGTCAGACGAGATCAATGAAATGATTCCGGAAGAGCAGTTATTTGAGGAAATGGGGGAAGAACAGGACTTGGAGGCAGATTCAAATGAGCAGCAAGAGGAGATAAAATCTATTGAAGAACAATTAAAGGAAGATCTGGAAAAGGAAAAAGACAAGTTTTTAAGGCTGTTTGCGGAGTTTGAAAATTACAAAAAGCGCACTACTAAGGAACGTATGGACCTTTTTAAAACTGCCGGGCAGGAGATTATGTTAGCTCTGTTGCCGATCATGGATGATTTTGATAGGGCTCTAAAAGAGATCTCTAAGTCTACCGATAAAGAATTGTTTAAAGGTGTTGATCTTATCAGTAATAAATTAAAAGAAACACTTAAATCTAAGGGTTTACAGGAGATAAAAGCGAAAGAAGGTGATGCTTTTGACGCCGAAGTCCATGACGCAATTACCCAGATTCCTGCTCCTAATAAAAAACTAAAAGGTAAAATAATAGATGTTGTTGAAAAGGGGTTCAAACTTGGAGATAAAATTATACGACATCCAAAAGTGGTTGTTGGAAATTAAACAAATAATAGACTTATGAAGCAGGATTTCTATGAAATATTGGGTATTTCCAAAAGCGCCACAGCAGCTGAGATTAAAAAAGCTTATCGAAAAAAAGCCATAGAATTTCACCCGGATAAAAACCCGGGAGACGCAGAGGCAGAAGAAATGTTTAAAAAGGCGGCTGAAGCTTATGAAGTTTTGAGTGATCCTGACAAGAAAGCCCGATACGATCAATATGGGCATGCTGCATTTGAAGGCGGTGGTTTTGGTGGTGGAGGAATGAATATGGACGATATCTTTAGCCAATTTGGGGATATTTTTGGCAGTGCATTTGGTGGCGGATTTGGTGGCTTTGGAGGCTTTAGTGGGGGTCAACGCAGAGTAAAAGGCAGCAATTTAAGAATTCGTGTTAGCTTAACCCTTGAAGAGATTGCCCATGGTGTTGAGAAAAAGGTTAAGGTAAAACGTAAAAAGCAAGCGGCTGGTGTAACCTATAAAACCTGTACTACCTGCAACGGTGCGGGGCAGGTAACAAAAATAACCAATACAATTTTAGGTAGGATGCAAACAGCAGCCACCTGCAATAGTTGTGGAGGAAGTGGTCAAATCATAGATAAAAGACCGAAAGATGCTGATGCTCAGGGCTTAAAAGTGGTAGAAGAGACAGTTTCCATTAAAATACCCCCAGGGGTTGAGCAGGGGATGCAGTTAAAAGTATCCGGCAAGGGTAATGAAGCTCCCGGTAATGGAATTTCAGGAGATCTGCTGGTTGCCATAGAAACCAAGGAACATGCTACCTTAAAGCGAGAAGGTGATAATCTTCATTATGATTTATACATAAGTATTTCGGATGCCATTTTAGGTACAACTAAGGAGATTGATACGGTAACAGGTCAGGTTCGTATTAAATTGGAAGCAGGTATTCAATCGGGCAAAATTCTGCGATTGAGAGGAAAAGGTATTACTAGTATTAATGGTTATGGTACAGGCGACCTATTGGTTCATGTAAATGTATGGACGCCAAAGGAATTAAATAAGGAGCAACGTGAATTTTTTGAGAAGATGCGTAATACCGAGAACTTTGAACCAAAGCCAGAAAAATCTGATAAATCCTTTTTTGAAAAAGTAAAAGATATGTTCTCTTAACGAATTAAACTTTTCTTTTTAAATAAAAAACGTATATTTGAATCAATATTGGGAAACCAATATTAATTTTCTTTTTCATAGCAATTTTTTTCCCATCCTTAATCTATTTAAGGGTGGGTTTTGTTTTTTATACGTGCTTTGTGCATTAAATCATTGAGGTTGAAAACAAAATAACCTGGTTTAAAGAACCGTTTTAATGCATTTCTATATCTTTGAATCCTATAAAAAGTAATGATAATAGATAATAAATTCTGACTTTACTAATATTGAAAAAGTTGTAATTAAGAATTTGCTCTATTTGTTTTATCTAAGTTCAAAACTCGGTTTGAAAAAGTTACGGATACATTCAGATTTTAATAAAACAATGCCCGCATGAAAGATATCTTAGTTGCCAATAATGTTACTAAAAAATTTGGTGACCAAATTGCACTAAATAATGTTTCTCTGGCGATACCAAGGAATTGTATTTATGGACTCTTGGGCCCTAATGGTGCTGGTAAGACAACCTTAATAAGAATTATAAATCAAATTACCTATCCAGATTCTGGTGAAGTTCTGTTTAATGGAGAGTTACTGCAACCTCATCATATAGCTTTAATTGGTTATCTTCCTGAAGAGAGAGGTCTTTATAAAAGCATGAAAGTTGGCGAGCAGGCACTGTATCTTGCCCAGCTTAAAGGATTGAGTAAATCTGAGGCAAATAAAAGGCTCAGGCATTGGTTTGATAAGCTGGAAATAGGAGATTGGTGGAACAGAAAAATTCAGGAGCTTTCAAAAGGCATGGCGCAAAAAATTCAGTTTGTTGTTACAGTCTTGCATGAGCCCAAACTTTTAATTTTTGATGAACCTTTTAGTGGTTTTGATCCTATTAATGCCAACATTATAAAAGAAGAGATTTTAAAGCTTAAGGATAAAGGGACTTCGATCATTTTTTCGACTCACAGAATGGAATCTGTCGAAGAATTATGTGAATATATTGCACTTTTGCACAATGCGGAAAAGATTTTGGATGGTAGGCTTGAAGATATCAAAAGACAATACAAAAACAACATATATAGAGTTGGACTGGAATTAGAAAATGGGGAAATTTTTTTAAAACAGATTTCAGATAAATTTGATATCACTGCTTCGACATATGATTTGCGCAAAAAGCAACTAGATTTTACAGTTCAATTACCTTCGGATGACACCCGAAATTTTTTGTCGCTATTATCTGCAGAAGCGAGTATAAATAATTTTGTGGAGACTATCCCTACAGCTAATGAGATATTTATTCAAACCGTACAAAACATAAATGGCCATGAATAAATTGCCTTTAATAATTAAGCGCGAATATCTGGCTAAAGTCCGTAACAAATCATTTGTGATCATGACTTTCCTAAGTCCGATTCTTATGGTGGGAATGATTGTACTTATCGCTTATCTGACTAAGGTAAATGATAGTCAGAAAAGGATAATCGCAATATTTAATGAAAGCGATTACTTCTCTACGGATTTCAATACTACCGAAAGAACCTCCTATGTTTTTTTTAAAGGGATATCGTTGCAAGCAGCAAAGGATTCAACTTTGAATCTTGGGTTTTCAGGCCTGTTGTATATTCCTAATGGGAGCGACCTGGAACAGGTAACCCAAAATTCCTTCTTCTATTCAAAAGATGCTCCTAGTACTATGGTGCTCGATCCTTTAGAAAATATATTCGAGGAACGCTTAAGGCAAAGAAGGTTAATAGATATTGGAGTTTCTTCGGAGGAATTTACTTCAATTAATGACCACTTCGAAATGAATATAGCCACTTTTACGGGAGAGCAAAATTTAAAAGGTATAAATGAAATGAAAGCTTTTGTTGGTGGCGGATTTGGCTATTTGATAATGATGTTTATCATTATCTACGGTGGTTTTGTGATGCGCAGTGTAATTGAAGAGAAAACTAGTCGTATTATTGAAGTAATAATCTCATCTGTAAAACCATTTCAATTAATGTTAGGAAAGATTATTGGCACTTCCTTAGCGGGAATAACACAATTTTCAATCTGGATAATATCTGCATCCTTACTCTTGTTTGTAATATTTTTGGTTTCCGGAATAGATCTTACAGGTTTCAGCGATCAATCTGCAATTTCAGCTAATCCTATGACTAGTATTTCTCCTTTACCGGCAACATCAAATACGATGCAATTGTATGCACTCGAACTTCTGCAGATACCCTGGTTTTTACTCATTTCTCTGTTTTTAGTTTATTTTATACTCGGATATTTAATTTATAGTTCTATTTATGCGGCTATTGGCGCGGCTGTAGATAATGAGACCGATACACAGCAATTTATTTTTCCCATAATTCTGCCACTAATGCTGGCCATTTATGTTGGATTCTTTTCTGTATTTAGCAACCCTCATGGTCCTATTGCTATTGCATTTTCCCTATTTCCTTTTACGTCACCCATTGTGATGCTCATGCGTTTACCAGGAGGTATTGGAGATGGAGGGGTTCCACTGTGGCAGATAATTACTTCTATTGTACTTTTAATTGTAACATTTATCGGAATTGTATGGCTCGCAGCCAAAATTTACCGAGTGGGAATTTTAATGTATGGCAAGAAACCAACCTATAAGGAATTATATAAATGGCTAAAATACTAATCATGCTAGCGCAAGAAGAAGACGAGGTAAAGAGGTTCTTTCAGGAAGATGTATGGGCTTCCATAAAGGAGTTTTTAAATTGGGGACTGCATCTGGGTGAAGAAGGTGAGAATTCCATTCATATAACAATAGGGCTCCTAATACTTTTAATTATAACCTTTATTGTAACCGATTTTGTTTTAAAAACGATTAGGAGATTATATACTAATAAAATGGAAGGTGATGATAAGCTAAAGTTTATTAGCATCTTTAAGTTTATAAAGTATTTTGTATATCTGTTAGTCATCCTTCTTACACTGAGAGCAGGTGGTGTAGATATTACTCTTCTTATTACTGCATCAGCAGCCTTGTTTGTTGGACTTGGCCTGGCCCTTCAGGATCTGTTCCAGGACATTATTGGGGGTATTTTCATTATTACGGATAAATCAGTTCAGGTTGGAGATATTGTAGAGACTGAGGGTAAGGTAGGTAAGGTGGTTGAAATTAAATTGAGAACTACCAGGGCTATTACCCGGGATGACAGGGTCATAATTATCCCAAATCATAAATTTATGAAGGATATTGTCTATAACTATACCCAAAATAATGTAACTACCAGAGAAGAAATACGAGTTCAGGTAGCCTATGGAAGTAATGTTGATTTGGTTACCGAAATATTGATTTCATGTCTAAAATCGAACAATAAAGTTTTGAAAGATCCATTACCATTTGTGCTTTTTGATGATTTCGGAGAATCTGGTCTTTCATTTTCGCTGCATTTTTACATAAATGAGACTTTTCTTGCGTTAAAGGTAAAAAGTGAAATTCGATATGTAATTGATTCGGAGTTCCGCAAAAACAATATTGTTATCCCGTTTCCACAACGAGACGTGCATTTATTTAAAAAATAATTATAAATACCTAATTAAAATTTTAATGTGGAAGAAGCGTTCTCGGTGATATGATAAGGTATATTTTGGTTCTAGCCTTTATACTTTTGTTAAGTGAAGTTTCGTTTGCTCAAAGTACGGATATACTTAGGGTTGAATATACTTCACTTCCTAAGGGAGATTCGGGCACCAATGCATCACGTTATCGATTTTTGCTAAATGTTCCTATTAAAGTTGGTTGGGATAAGTATCTTGTTCTGGGAGGCGAGTTTAATCTCATAGATTTTGAAATCACTAAAGAATATCCATTTGATTCGAGTGGATTAAATACCCTTTATGTAATTGATTTCAATGCCGGTTATATCTTTAAACTAAATGAAGATTGGCGGTTTGTTGGTATTGTGACTCCCAGGATCGCTTCTAATTTGGTAAATGGGCTGCAGGGAGATGACTTTTTATTAAATCTTACGGCGACTATGTGGAAGGAAAAAAAGGATATTGACAAACCGTTCAGATTAATATTGGGACTCACCTATAACAGTACCACCGGTCTTCCTTTTCCCTTACCGCTTATTAATTATCATAAAAGATTTCACAGATCCTGGTCGTATTCCCTGGGAATTCCCAGAACTGATATTAGATACCATATAAAAGATAAACATACTTTACAAATGGCATTATTTTTGGACGGCTACTTTGTAAACCTCCAAAATGATATTCTTTTGCCCGACGGTGAATTCGGATCTGCCGTTTCACTCTCGGCGATTCTTGGGGCTGTAGGCTACCAGTATAATATTAGTAAACGTATGTCATTTTATGGAATAGGAGGAGTTACGTTGAACCAGCGTGGCTTGCTTAGAAATGACAAGAGGGAAAAAGTTTATACCTTAAATGACAAAAACGCAGGAGGTATATACTGGAAAGCAGGATTTAAAATTTCAATTTTTTAAAATTAAGAGTATGTCTAAAATACTGGTTATTGAAGATGAAGCGGCAATCCGCAGGGTTTTGGTTAAAATTTTATCGGAAGAAAGTGAAACGTACGAAGTAGATGAGGCAGAAGATGGTTCTAATGGTCTGGAGATGATTAAAAAAACAGATTATGACCTGGCGCTTTGTGATATAAAAATGCCCAAAATGGACGGCGTTGAAGTGCTGCAGGCTGCAAAAAAAGTAAGGCCGGAAATACCGTTTATCATGATTTCCGGACACGGGGATTTGGATACTGCTGTAAATACAATGAGGTTAGGGGCTTTCGACTACATCTCCAAACCACCTGATTTAAACAGACTGCTAACTACAGTTAGGAATGCCCTGGACAAAAAACAACTTGTTAAGGAAAACAAGATCTTAAAGAAGAAGGTTAGTAAGGGTTATGAAATGATTGGGGAAAGTAAGGAGATTACGGCCATCAAGGATATGATTGAAAAGGTAGCGCCAACGGATGCAAGGGTTTTAATTACAGGATCAAATGGTACAGGAAAGGAACTTGTGGCGCATTGGTTGCATGAAAAAAGTGATCGTAGTGGTGGGCCTTTTATTGAAGTAAATTGTGCGGCAATCCCTTCTGAACTAATTGAAAGTGAATTATTTGGTCATGTTAAAGGAGCTTTCACTTCGGCAGTAAGGGATAGGGCCGGTAAATTTGAAGCTGCCAATAAGGGCACTATCTTTTTGGATGAAATAGGAGATATGAGCCTGTCCGCTCAGGCGAAAGTACTTAGGGCTTTGCAGGAAAGTAAAATTTCACGGGTAGGTACGGATAAAGATATTAAAGTTGATGTGCGCGTAATAGCCGCAACCAACAAAGATCTTCAACAAGAAATTGCAGAAGGAAAATTTAGAGAAGACCTATACCATCGGTTAGCTGTAATACTCATAAATGTACCTTCACTGAATGACCGAAGGGAAGATATTCCGCTACTAATAGATCATTTTACCTCTTTAATTGCCTCTGAACAAGGTGTGGTTATCAAAAAATTTAGTAAAAAAGCGCTTGAACTTTTAAAAGGTTATGATTGGACGGGAAATATTCGCGAACTACGAAATGTGGTGGAACGCTTAATTATCCTGGGCGGTGACGAAATTTCTGAAGAAGATGTTACCCTTTTTGCAAGTAAATAGATATCAGCATTGGCAAATAATTAAATCCCCTCTGAAAATTCCTTTTTGTACTATTTATTACAATCCTTTAATTGCTCAAGGGCGAGAGCGGTAATTTGTTTCGTTCTTAAATTGTAGTACTTTTTAGCTTCTGTAAGTTTTGGTTTTAGAAGTTCCTGTTCACAATGTGCATAAATCTTACTGGCAAACTCATAGGCCTCTTTACATTCTACGCTATTTACTACTTCGTTTAGAGAATTTTGATAATTGACAAGGGAGAGATCAATTTTTCTTTCCAGTTCCTTACCCACCGGCAATACCATTCTTAATTTATCTTTTTCTGCAGTTTTTGTGTTCATAGCCAACATATCATTGGCGTACATACTTCCTCCGAGGTGTTCATCGTGATCTCTGATTGCTTCAAGACTTCCCAGAGAGTTATCCAATGCACGTGTTAAGAGAATTTTTGCACTGTTTAATGAAGTAACCCTGGTTGCCATTTTTAGATTATCCAGGCCTTCATAAATGCTCTCCGTAGCATATTCACATCCGCAAGCTTCAATTTGTTCTTTCGATTTTTCAATCGCATTAAGGGCTTTATATGCGTAGAAACGCGAAGTATTAATGTCTTCAGCCGCAAGTGCGCGTTCAGTCTGGGATTTGATGTACCCAATATTTGATCCTGCATATTCACAAGCCTTACTCATATTGAAGGAAGACATAGAAAAAAGCATAAGGAACATTAGAATGATACGTAGGACCTTCATAGCATAATGTATTGATATTGTAAAATTTAGGCATGGTAAAGATAGAGCGCGGTCCTCCCGTGGCCTTATTTATTCGTTTAATTACCCCTTCTTTATCGATTAAAGGGCGAATGGTACAATATTGAGGATAAAGGGTTATTTTTAAATTTGAGCCTTTCTCAGGACAACAAAATATTTTATATTCAACCCATGAAGAAAATAGATATAGACGCTTACAAGATAGTTCCTGATATAAAATTGGCAGATCTGAAAACTTCTGAAAATCTTGATAGCACGGATAAAGAGCTCAAAAAGAAACTAGAAAAATTACGTGAAGATTTAGGTGATTTTCAAAATAAGCTATATGCGCATGGTAAGTATGCTGTGCTGATTTGTTTTCAGGGGATGGATACTGCTGGCAAGGATAGCCTTATTCGTGAAGTGTTTAAAGATTGCAACGTAAGAGGCGTTGTGGTGCACAGCTTTAAAGTTCCAACGGAACTTGAACTGGATCATGATTATATATGGAGACACTATATAGCACTTCCACCAAAAGGAAAGTTTGGCGTATTTAACAGAACTCATTATGAGAATGTATTGGTAACTAAAGTCCATCCCGAGTATATCTTAATCGAGAATATCCCAAATATTAATTCGGTAGCAGATATAGATGAACAATTCTGGGAAAAACGTTACGAACAAATCAACAACTTCGAACGCCATATTTCAGAAAATGGAACCCTTATTTTCAAATTCTTTTTAAATATCTCTAAAGAAGAGCAAAGACAAAGATTATTAAGGAGATTGCGTCTCCAAGAAAAAAATTGGAAATTCTCTCCAGGTGATATAAAAGAACGCAATCTCTGGGATAATTATCAGCAATGTTATGAGGAAGCCATCAATAAGACATCCAGACCTAATGCGCCTTGGCATGTTATTCCTGCTGATAACAAAAGAGCTTCAAGGTTAATTGTTGCCACTATATTGCTGGAATCGTTAAAAAAATACAAAGATATTAAGGAACCAGAGCTTGATGACGAAATAAAGGCTAATATTGAAATATATAAATCCAAATTGGAAAAAGAAAAATGAGATTTTTAGGTCTAATTCTTACAATTTTATTGGTTGGACCAATCTGGTCGCAAACAGACGACAAAGAACAGTTAAAAGCAATTTATAACGCTGAACTGACCCAAGCGGAGTCTTACACTTGGTTGAATTATTTATCCAATCAGATTGGAGGGCGACTTACGGGTTCTGTTCAGGCTGAACAGGCTGTTGAGTATACCAAACAAAAATTAGATTCCCTGGGACTGGACCGGGTCTGGTTACAACCTGTAATTGTTCCTAAGTGGGTTAGGGGAGTACCTGAATTTGCCTTTATTGAAAGTAAACCGGGAATTACCAATAATGTACCTATTTGCGCTTTAGGGGGATCTATTGCAACCCCTACAGGAGGGATCAAAGCGAACGTTATTGAAGTAAATGGTATTGAAGAACTGGAAAAGCTTGGGCGTGGTAAAATTGAAGGCAAAATTGTCTTTTACAACAAACCCATGGATCCCAGTCTTATTAATACGTTTGAAGCATATTCTTCTTGCGTCAATCAAAGGTATTCTGGAGCTAAAGAAGCTTCAAAATATGGAGCTGTGGCTATTATTGTCCGTTCGATGAACCTTCGCCTTGATGATTATCCTCATGCTGGAGGTATGAGCTATGGTGATATATCTTTAGAGGATAGAATTCCGGCAGCTGCTATAAGTACCAATGGGGCAGAATTACTAAGCACGACCTTAAAACTTAATCCTGAAATAAAATTCTATTTTAAACAAAACTGCAGGCAACTGCAGGATGTTAAATCTTATAATGTTATCGGAGAGATAAAAGGAAGCGTGCACCCCGATGAAATTATTTTGGTTGGAGGCCATCTTGATTCCTGGGATTTAGGCGATGGTGCCCATGATGATGGTGCCGGATGTGTTCAAAGTATGGAAGTCCTTAGATTACTAAAATTAACAGGGTATGTCCCCAAACGAACAATCCGGGTTGTACTTTTTATGAATGAAGAGAACGGACTAAAGGGTGCAAAAACTTACGCCGAGATTGCTTTAAGTAAAAATGAGAACCATGTATTTGCCTTAGAAAGTGATGCAGGCGGGTTTACACCCAGAGGTTTTTCTTTTGACTGTTCTGAAACTGATTTTGCCAAAATTTTACGTTGGAAATCACTTTTTGAACCGTATTACGTTCATTTATTTGAGCAAGGAGGCAGCGGAGCCGATATTGGCCCTTTAAAAAATGACCAAATTGTTCTTGCCGGACTGCGGCCCGATTCCCAGCGATATTTTGACCACCATCATACCGAGATTGATACATTTAAACATGTCAATAAGCGAGAACTGGAGCTTGGCGCAGCCACTATGGCAAGTTTGATATATCTAATTGACAAATATGGCACAGCTTCGGAAAATACAGGAGCAGATAAATAACACCTTCCTACTATCCAATTATACTATAACAAAAGCTATAGGTAAGATATAATAAATGCCTGTCTGTTTAAATTTATTACCTTTGCAGCTTATCAAAAAAAAGAGAAATGCAAGACGGAATTTACGCGAAATTCAATACTTCTAAAGGAGAAATAACAGTAAAATTAACGCACGATAAGACCCCGGGCACAGTAGGTAATTTTGTAGCACTGGCAGAAGGAGCCAAGGAGAATTCAGCCAAATCAAAAAACACGCCGTATTATGATGGCTTAAGTTTTCACAGGGTAATCCCGGATTTTATGATTCAGGGTGGTTGTCCGCAAGGAACAGGCACAGGAGATCCAGGATATAAATTTGATGACGAGTTTCATCCAGACCTTAAACATTCAGAACCAGGAGTACTTTCCATGGCAAATGCCGGCCCTGGTACCAATGGCAGTCAATTCTTTATTACACATGTTGCTACGCCATGGCTAGACAATAAGCACACAGTGTTTGGAAAAGTTGTTGAAGGCCAGGATGTTGTAGATGAAATTGCTCAGGGAGATTTAATTGATAGTCTGGAAATTGTAAGAATTGGAAGTGAGGCAGAATCCTGGAATGCAGTTGAAGCTTTTACAACTTTTGAAAGTTCCCGTGAAAAAAGGTTGCAGGAAGAAAAACGTAAAGCAGAGGCAGAATTAGAAAAAGTTGCTGCCGGCTTTGATATAACTAACACCGGACTTCGTTACAAAATTCTTAAAGCGGGCAATGGTAATCAGGCAATTAAAGGAAATACAGTATCTGTTCATTATGAAGGATCATTAACAAACGGACAAGTGTTTGATTCTTCATACCAGCGCAATCAGCCCATTGATTTTCAATTAGGTATAGGACAGGTAATACCGGGTTGGGATGAAGGCATTAGTTTATTAAAAGTAGGAGATAAAGCTCGTTTCGTAATTCCATCAGAACTTGGTTATGGCAGCGCGGGTGCAGGAGGAGTAATACCTCCAAACGCTACGCTGATTTTTGATGTTGAACTTATGGATACCAAATAAAACCCTGGTTCAATAAAAATAATAAAAGGGGAGACCCTGATGTTTATTTATTACCGTCAACTTCTTTCATTAATTTGGAAGAAGTTTTTTATTTGGCTTTATTGGCGCTAAAAACAATAAGTATTAAGTTGATAGCTAATACAAGAGACACGATTACAGAAAAAACAGACATAACAGTTAATTAGGTTATTTTGTGGGGGTACATTCTTATTTATATAACACCTGGGCAGCTATAAACCCTACTTGCTATTTACCAAAAACAGAGTAATTCTAGAAGATGTCTATAAAAGGGGGGAACATTAGGCTGTGCAATACACCGATAAAATTAAAGAAGGTTTTACAAAAGATCAAGCTTAAATTCAATGAGTTATAAAATTTTGTTAACCAAGTTATAAGATATTTCTGATACCATTTTGAAGACTCTTACAGGTGTCCAATAAATATGATATTCTTTTATGCCAAACAAAAAAAACCCTTTGAGATCAGAAGACTTTAATTAATGTCAAAGATTTTTAGACCTGTGTGTGATCCTGGGATCCTTCTGAATTAAAGTTTAATTTTTTTAAGTTGAAAACTAACAGAGTATGGTCATTACATAATAGATCTTAAATTAGCTTATAGGAAATCAAAATCATTATTTTTGAAAATATGGAAAATATAGAAATTGAAGAATTACGTTATCCCATCGGTAAGTTTGAAGTACCCTCCTCAATATCAGAAGATCAAATTGAAGAATGGATTGGTATTTTGGAGCATTTTCCAAATAAATTAGAATTGTTGGTAAAGGAACTATCAACAACTCAACTAGAGACTAGGTATAGACCGGGCGGTTGGACCGTACGTCAACTTATTCATCATGTTGCCGATAGTCACCATCATAGCTATATACGTTTTAAATGGGCATTGACAGAAGAAAATCCTATTATTAAACCTTATTTTGAAAAGGAATGGGCAGAACTTTTTGATACCAGGACTGCTCCCATTGAATTATCACTTAATCATCTCAGCGCAGTACATGCTAAACTGGTATATTTACTTAAAGGACTTTCTTCTATAGATTTAAAGCGAAGTTTTATACATCCTGAGACTAATGAGTCAACTACAATTGAAGAAAATATTGGACGATATGTATGGCATGGAAACCATCATTACGCTCATATCAAAAGTCTTTTACAACGAGAAGGGTGGAATTCATAAGGTATGTTCAAAACCTAATCAATTGACGAATACGTGAGAATTATGTGTTTTATACTTTTTTCATAAGTACATACATCGGCTTTTGTTTTTCTAAAACCTGTTCAGATTTCAATTGCTTTTCTTTTAATATTTCATATCCGTTCTTAAGATAGAAGTTAAGTGCCGGTCCTTTTTGCATTGTTTCCAACCATAACAAGTGTTTGTTTGAGTTCAGACAGTATTTTTCAACCCAACCCAGAGCAAGGCTTCCTATCCCTGTGCCCGAGTATTTATTTAAAATATATATTTTTTCCAAAAAGACGGTTTCCTTTGAAATGTTAGGTGCTATAGGAGCATCTTTTATAAGTTTAAGAATACCAACCGCTTTATTTGCCTGATATATCAGCCATAGCGATGATGATTTGTCTTTCAATTCATGTCGTACAACTTCTGTGGTAAAACTTTCTTCTATATATGGAGTGGGATCATTATTTTTCCATAAGTGCAAATAGTGCTCTTTGTAAGCCTTTATTCCTAAATTACAGTAGAGTTGGCAGGTCTCATTTGATACTGCTTCAAATTTTATTTCCATTTTATATTACAACCTATACTTGGTTTTTGAACCGGATTTATAGGTTTGTTGCCTAACAATGAATCCATAGCATTGCTAAGATCCAATCCGGTTAGTGGTATGCCATTTCCTGGTCTGGAATCGTCTAATTGTCCTCTGTAAACAAGCTTTAGTTCATTATCAAAAAGATAAAAATCCGGAGTACACGCAGCCTCATATGCCCTGGCCACTTTTTGTGACTCATCAAATAAATATGGAAAACTGTATTTTTCTTCTGAGGCCGTTTGCTTCATTAGTTTTGGAGCATCCTGAGGATAATTCACAATATCATTACTGGAGATTGCTATAAAAGCTATTCCTTTAGATTGGTAAGTAGTTGCCAATTCTACGATTTTAGAATTTACATGTTTAACAAAGGGACAATGATTGCAGATAAACATTATCAGAGTTCCTTTTTCACCTTTTATATTCTCAAGAGCGACTACTTTGTCACTTATGGTATCGGGTAACTTAAAATTTGGGGCCATAGTGCCCAAAGGCAGCATATTGCTGGGTGTTCTTGCCATCTTTTGAGTTTTTTCAATTAAACAGGATTAAAGTTAGTAGATATAAATTAAATAAAAGTCACTTCTTATATCCTATTTATACTCAGGGTTAAAATGCTGGCTGCAGTACGGATGAAACCCCTGAAAATTTAACTTTCTACATTATTTTTCCAAAGAAAACAGCGTTCATTAATAATTTATTTGTGCCGTACCAAAACGCCCTGAAGTTAGTATTGTCAGTAAATAAAATAACCCGGCCCTTGCCATGTTTTTGTACCTTAAACGGAACACTGCCTCTAATCATTTCCAGATTTTCTTCAGAAATATACCCACTTTGCAAGGGCTGATTAGTGTACCGAATTGGATTATTATAACTATCCTTGTCTGGTTCTATATAAATGTTAGTATGCTTCCAGGGTGTCTTTTCTAAACTTTAAGTTCATAAGCTCATGTTCATTAAACCAATTAGCCCTATTGCCATAACCAATTAGTGTTCCTCCTGCTTTCACCCAATCATTTAACTTTTCGGCGACAGTTTTATCATTAGAAGTTTTCATTGTTGATCTGGGCATTATAATATCTGTATATGGACTCAAATCAACAGAATTAAGATAATCCATGTCAATTTTGGTAATCTTCATATTATAACGGGTGTCAAATAAATGCCAAATTTCTCCCGCATCGTAAGATCTTATACCCCTACCAACCACTATCGCAACTTTTTGCTTTTTAACAGGATCAAAATCGTTACTACCCAGGTCAATTCCTTGCGATAAGCCTGTATTAACTGCGGTTATTTTGATTTTGCTATCATCGGCTACCTCTTTAAGAAACTCATATAGTTCTTTGCTGCTTAACACCTGGTTTTGCACAGGAATCATTATAGTTCCGTAATCATAGGTGTTATTCTCTAAGGTAAATCTGGATTTTGCTACTTTGGCCCTAAGCCCTTTTGATAAAATTTTATTCAGGGCCCTGGGTGTATAGAATTCATGCCATTCAAATAAATAGGCATAATTACTATGTTTACTCACATTCCCTGTTAGCGGCTTAAAGTCTGTTATTGGCGCTCCAGCATTTGTCAAGGATTCTACTTCAGCATAATCAACATTAAATGCCAGGGGAAATGTCCATGCCGAAATATCGTAAAATAAACTGTCTGTGAATGTTGTTCGCTTCTCGAACATAGCTTTTATTAACCTATGATTTTTCTGATTCATAGGAATCACATAACTATTTTCTTTCTTAAACGATTTACCGCGAATAGTAGCATCCGCTGACAGTTCATGGAAATTTATTTTGTGCCTGTTGAGTATTTCAGCAAGATGCCAGGTTTTGGCCGCATCTTTATTATCACCAAAGACTATTGCTTTAGTCCTGCTTTTTGCCGCTTCGTTTCTCATATTGCGGTAAAACTCATTCTGGTAAGAAAGAATCTTTACGCGCATATTTTTCGCGGCTTCTACAGTAGACATGGCAGTCGTAAATTGATTTCGGATGGTAAATGGAAAAGTGAGGGTGCCGTTTTCAGTATCCTGAATATGTCCCCTTGAACTGGCTTGTTCAAACAAAATTCCAATACCCCCGTTAACATCAGGAAAAGTAGAACCTTTTCCGTAATAGTAATCATCATATCTTTCTTCTGAATAATAGAGAGATCCTAGCTTATCCAGGGCTTTAGCGTGATAACTTCCTATTTCTGCGGTTAGCTCCTGGTTCATCACAGGTGTTAGTGGATGGACTCTTGTAGGCTCACCCGGTTGAAAAAAGAAAGTAGCGTTAGTACTCATTTCATGATGGTCTGTTAGAATGTTTGGTAACCACATATGGAATGTCTCTATTCGCGCACGACTTTCGGGTAATTGAACCGGAAGCCAATCCCTGTTTATGTCAAACCAATAATGATTAGTCCGGCCACCAGGCCAAACTTCGTGATATTCTCTTTCATTATTATCGGAATTAAGGTTAATACTTTTATTGGTATTGGCCCAATATGCAAAACGCTGAAGCCCATCCGGATTATATGATGGGTCCATAAGTATTACTAAATTGTTAAGTAGTTCATTAATTTCAGGACCCTGTGCCGCTGCCAGGTAGTAGGCGTAAGCCAATCCTGCATTCGAACCACTGGGTTCATTACCGTGAACGGAAAACCCCTGATACACTACAATGGGCATATTTTCCAGTGAAACTGAAGTGCCTTCCTCTTCAGTTAGTGCTATATGCTCTTCTCTAATCCTTTCCAGATTATTATGATTTTCAGGTGAGGTGATCGTAAGTAGCACTATAGGTCTGCCTTCGAAAGTGAATCCGCGATTCTCAATACTTACCCTATCGCTTTTCTCGGCCAATGTTTGCATATAAAACATCAACTTATCATGTGTAACGTGCCACTCGCCAACCTCATGACCAATTATATCAGCAGGTTTTGGGATTTTTTCGTCATAAGTCATATTCTGAGGTAAATAATAATCCAGATCAATCGAATCTTGTGCGAGACCTAAAAAGGTGAAGATAAGAAGTAGCGTGGTTGTAGTTTTTCTCATATTTTAAGGTGAGTTGAATGTGTTAGGGTATAAAAATAAAAAACGACCTTTGAAAACAAAGGTCGTTTAGAAGTTTTTGTGATTTTAATTCAGATATCCTCAAAATCTAAATCTGTGAAACTATCAGTAGAAGATATTTCTCCGTTCTCACTAGGCTCTATCTTTTTAAAGTCCTTTTGATGTCTTTCTGAGATGACTTCATGCCCTTTTTCATCTATAATATAGTCCATCATCTCTCCCATAATCTCTCTGAAAGATTGAAAATCTTCTTTGTAGAGATATATTTTGTGTTTCTTATAATGAAAGGAGCCATCATCATGTGTAAATTTTTTACTCTCCGTGATGGTCAGATAATAATCTCCTGCCTTTGTGCTTCTAACATCAAAAAAATAAGTTCTTCTCCCTGCCCTTAAAACTTTTGAGAAAATTTCTTCCTGATCCATTAAATCTTTATCGCTCATTTGTTATATATATAGTTGATTACTATTCCAAAAATATCTTCAAAAATGAAAAAAAAAAGCTTATCCAGCAACATTTTGCTAGATTTCTTTCGCTGAAAGTTGATTGATATACAGCTCTTTGTAGTAGCCGTCTATTTCTATCAATTTGTTGTGAGTGCCCTCTTGAAGGACCTTTCCGTCTTCCAGGACTATTATCTTATCTGCATTTTTGGCTGAAGAAACTCGATGGCTTACGATTAGTGTGGTTCGTAAATGTGAAGCAAGTTTCAGGTTTTGTAATATTTCTTCTTCAGTTTCGGTATCTACAGCAGACAGGCAATCATCGAATAAATATATCCTGGGGTCTTTTAGCAATGCCCTGGCTATGGACACACGCTGTTTTTGACCTCCACTAAGGGTAATTCCCCTTTCTCCAAGAATTGTATCATACTTTTTCGAAAAACCCATGATATTTTCATGCACTGCAGCTTTTCTGGCAACTTCTAAAATTTCACTTTCTGTTGCGTCTTCTTTGCCAAATTTGATATTATTTTTTATGGTGTCAGAAAACAGAAACGCGTCTTGCGGAACAGCGCCGATAGCAGACCTTAAACTATTTAAGTTTAATTTTTGAACCGGGACATTGTCAATTAATATTTCTCCGGAAGAAGCATCGTACAATCTGGCAATTAGGTCCAGGATAGTAGATTTTCCAGATCCGGTTTTTCCAATTATTGCAACCGTTTCCCCTTCATCTATCGTGAAAGATATATTTTTAAGTGCTGTAATATTTGTGTCTTCATAGGTAAATGTAACATTCTTAAACTCTATGGAGCCGCTAATAGGGGTATCTTCCATAACTTTATTACTAATCTCAGGCTGTTCCTTTAAGAACTCATTTATTCTCTTTTGGGAAGCTTCCGCCCGCTGCACAATGGAGGTTAACCATCCAACAACAGCAACCGGCCATGTTAACATATTTACATAAAGGATGAATTCGGCGATGGTACCAATAGATAAGATTTCACCATTTATATATTGTTTGCCTCCCACATAGATCACGAAAATATTACTGATTCCAATTAACAAGATCATCAATGGAAAAAACCAGGCGTTTACCTTGGCCAAATCCATGCTTTTATCTTTCCCTTCATTGGCGAGAACAATAACTTCATTATTTATCTGTGGTTCCAGGTTATAAGCTTTTATTACGGATACTCCGGAAAAAGATTCCTGGGCAAAGGTTGATAAGGTAGAAAGGTATTCCTGTACTTTGGTACTTCGTTTATGAATAATTTTACTTATCTGATAAATTAAAACTGAAAGTACTGGTAAGGGTAATAATGAATAAAATGCAATTGTTGGGGCCTTAATGAACATAAGAGGAATAAGACAAACAAAAAGGGTTAGTGTTTGAATTCCGTACATTATCGCCGGTCCGGTGTAGAGCCTCACCTGACCTACATCTTCACTTATCCTGTTCATAAGATCACCGGTACGATTCTTTTTATAAAAATTCAGACTTAAAAGTTGGTAATGATCGAATACCTCGTTTTTTAGGTCGAATTCAATATATCGCGATACATTTATAATGGTCTGCCGCATTAAGAAAGTAAAGAATCCAGATAGTAAAGCAGCACCGACAATGATCAGTATGTACTCCAAAAGCAAATCTCTTGCCTGTGGTTCTGTAATTTGGGAAGCCACATAGTTTTCAACTACTTCAATTGATTTTTTTACATAGGAAGGCATTACCAATTGAAATATCCTCGCAATAATGGTAATAATAATACCAATGAGTAATTTGAACCAATATTTTTTGAAGTATTTGTCTAAATGCCTGAGTTCTTTCATTAAAATGGCTGGTAATGCAAATTGGTTTTAAGTGAAGGACAAATATAGCTGATTGGTCACAAAACAAATGTTATAAAACTGATAAGATAAATTGAGAATTAGGTTTGGATTTAAATTAGATTAGTATTTTTGCGGCGTTTTGTATTTCTAATTTAACACAAGGTTCTTTAAAATGCTTACAAGAAGGCAAATCAGGGTAAAAGTTATGCAATGCATATATGCTTTAACCTTATCGCACGATGAATCTTTAGAAAAACAGAAAAAATTTCTCCGAATAAGCATTGATAACACTTATACGCTCTACCTACTTGTTTTAAGTCTATTAATAGAACTTCACAAAATGGAGGATAATTTCATCAGATTATCTTCTAAAAAATATTTGAACGGAAACGACGAGAAATATCCTGATAAGAAAAAGTTTCTGAACAATGCGGTACTTCGGCAAATTGCAAATAACTCCATGTTGCAAAATGAATTGGCAAAAAGGAAATTAAACAATTGGGATCTGCACCAGGATTATGTCAAAATAGTATTTAATGAAATAAAAAATAGTGAACTTTTTGAGCAGTATATGCTTAATACTGAAAGTAGCTATGAAGAGGATAAAAATTTTATAGCAAATCTTTTTAAGGAGGTAATTGCACCAAATGAAAGGATATACGAATATTTTGAGGATGACGAATTAACCTGGGTAGATGATATCCCTCTGGTGAATACGTTTGTTTTAAGGCAATTGAAGAAGGTAAATGCGAAATTTGGTCATTCCTACTTTTTACCAAAGCTTTTGAAGGACCAGGATGATATGGTCTTTGCAGATCAGTTATTAACAAAAACCCTCTTAGATGATAAGAAATTTGAAGGAGAGATTCAATTAAAAACACCCAACTGGGATAAAGATAGAATTGCAGATATAGATGCTATTCTTTTAAAGATGGCCATTTGTGAACTTACCGGCTTCTCTTCTATACCAGAGCGCGTAACCATTAATGAGTATTTAGAAATTGCAAAAGAGTATTCCACACCAAAGAGCAGCATCTTTATTAATGGTATTTTGGATAAATTGGTAAAAGAATACAAGATTAGTGGAAAATTGAAAAAAACAGGGAGAGGATTATTATAAACAAATATTCCTTAATTTTGCATGCAAAACTTAAACAAAATTATAATGAAAAGATTATTTATCGCCCTCGGTTTGACCACAGCATTAATGTTTAGCTCATGTAAGGAGAATGCCTCCAGTAAAGTTAACACCGCTAATGTTGAAGTGGCAGCAGAAAGAGACTTGCAGGCAAAAAAACTTCCTGTAATGAAATTTGATAAATCGGAACATGATTTCGGTACCATTACACAAGGAACTCCGCAGGAGACTGTCTTCACATTTACTAATACAGGTAACGCGCCTCTCATTATTACAAATGCAACTAGTAGTTGTGGGTGCACGGTACCGAATCCTCCTAAGGATCCTATTCCCCCGGGTGAAACTGGTGAACTTCTTGTGAAGTTTAATGGTTCAGGTCAAAATCAGGTTACCAAGACTATTACCGTGACTGCTAACACGGAAAAAGGTCAGGAAATGTTAAGAATTAAAGCATTTGTTAATCCAAAAGACGCGGGACCTACAGCAGCATTGGGCCCTGTTAAATAAGTAATACAAAACTCAACACAAAATTATGGGTGATATAGGACAATTTCTTCCGATGATACTCATCTTTGCCGTAGCATATTTTTTTATGATACGTCCACAGATGAAACGCCAAAAGGATGAAAAGAAATTTGCGGCAGCATTGAAGAAAGGTGATAAAATAGTAACTAAAAGTGGCTTGCATGGTAAAGTCGTGGATTTGAATGATAAGGATTTTTCCTGTATTATTGAAACCATGGCCGGTAGATTAAAATTTGATAGATCTGCCATCTCTATGGAAATGAGCTCCAAATTGAATGCGACACCCAAGGAAAAATAAAATTAAATGAGTTTGCTTTATAAAAACACCGGTAATCACCGGTGTTTTTTTTGATCTTATAATTAGCTGAAAATCTGTATATTCAACTTTTTAATAATTCCTTACTATGAACTCTAACAGAAGAAAATTTATTAAAAACAGTTCTTTGTTCCTTTTGGGATCAAGTTCCTCTTTCCTATTTCCTGCTGAATTACTGGCATCTATCCGAAAAAGGGTAGGAGCAAACGATCAGATCAATATGGGATTGATTGGTTGTAATGGTATGGGCTTCAGTAACCTGCTTTCGCTATTGAAAATTAGCGAAGTTAGTGTAATTGCACTTTGTGATGTGGATGAAAATGTACTCGGGCGGCGCACCTCTGAGCTTGAAAAAGCGGGTATAAATAAACCGAAGTGGTATAAGGATTACAGAGAATTGCTGGAAGACAAGGATATTGATTTTGTGGTTATAGGAACGCCGGATCACTGGCATTGTCTTCAACTAACGGATGCGTTAGCCGCAGGTAAAGATGTGTATTGTGAGAAACCTATAGCTAATTCTATGCAGGAATGTGAACTTATGTTAAACACTGTTGAAAAAAGTGAGCGCATAGTTCAGATAGGCCAATGGCAACGTAGTCAACCCCATTTTGTAGACGCTATTAATTTTGTGCACTCGGGAAAACTTGGCGAAATACGTTTGGCAAAAGCCTGGGCCTATCAGGGATGGATGAAACCGGTTCCTATTCTTCCGGACGAGAAGGCACCTGCCGGGGTAGATTATGATATGTGGCTGGGACCGGCACCAAAACGAGCTTTTAACACTAACCGATTTCATTTTAATTTCAGGTGGTTTTGGGATTATGCCGGTGGCCTTATGACAGACTGGGGAGTTCATTTAATTGACTATGCTCTATACGGAATGAAAGCTGGAACCCCAAAATCTGTAATGGCTATAGGGGGTAAGTTTGCCTATCCTAACGATGCTTCTGAAACACCAGATTCATTACAGGCCGTTTTTGAATATGATGATTTTTCCATTCTATGGGAACATGCTACAGGTATTGATGGAGGAAATTATGGCAGAAATCATGGAATAGCTTTTATTGGGAATAATGGTACTTTGGTCCTGGACAGAAGCGGATGGGAAGTAATCCCCGAAAATGAATTTCAGGGGTGGGGCAAGGAAGGCATTCCACGGATGGAAGCTCTGCCCTTGCAACAGAATCAGGGAAGTGGATTGGATCTGCATACCAAAAACTTTATAGAGGCCGTAAAAAGCAGGAATACTATGAACCTCAATGCGCCAATTAAAGTAGGTTACGATGCCGCTATGGTATCACACATGGGAAATGTTGCATACAAATCCGGGAATAGGGTTTATTGGGATGCAAATAGTGGAAGATTTACAGATCAAACGGCTAATGAAATTATGATGGCGTCTTATAACAATGGCTGGAAATTACCGCAATAAAAAATCCCGGATTTAAATTTGTCCATATAATAAATTTCTGCTAACAGTTTTATGGAGCAAGCAATTATTTTATTTGTATTTATCATTCAAACCTATGCCTTTAGAAATCATCGGAATAATTTTATCAAGTCGTGATTCTTTGGTCTTTTGTTGTTTTGCTTCTGAAATGTACCCGCAATAATCTCTTTGTTTATATGGAGCCATCGTATTGAATTGTTCATTTAGCCCAGGGTTTTCCAATAAAACATCTTTTAATAGTTTTGGGATGATAATTTCTGTCTTTGGAGATGGTTTTATTTCAAAGCCTTTCTTTTGATTTGCTATTGCCTCCTCTATATAACTAAGCACTACTGCTTCATCTATATCACGCTCTGACTTAAATTTCCAATGCCTCATTGATTTTGTTTTCCCTTCCTGGGCATTTACCAATACCCCCTTGGGATCGCTAAGGAAAACCCCATTAAAAAACCATAACCCGAAATGATTTTTAAAAGCCAGTATTCCAAGGACATTCTTATTGTTAATAGTATAGACAGGGGAACCCCACTTCAGCGTTTCAACCAATTCGGTTTTTAAGACAATTTCTCTTAATTGGGCTATTCCCTCCTTAAATTTTTGAGTTTTTGAATAATATGCTTCTATTTTTTCTTCAATATCCATATAGCCAGCTATTTACGGGCTACAAGTTCGCAAATTTTTACAATAACATCAACTGCCTTTTGCATACTTTCAACGGGTACATATTCGTACTTTCCATGAAAATTATGTCCGCCTGCAAAAATATTAGGACAAGGTAGACCCATGAAACTAAGTTGTGAACCATCAGTACCGCCCCTAATCGGTTTTATGATTGGTTCTATGCCCAGTCCTTCCATGGCTTCTTTTGCAATTTCAACCACGTGAAAAACAGGTTCTATCTTTTCTCTCATATTGAAATACTGATCTTTTATCTCTACAGATAAATAATCGCCATGTTTTTTGTTGAGATCACTGATAATATTCTTTAGTAACTTTTTTTTGTCTTCAAATAAGGATTTATCATGATCCCTTATTATAAGTTCCAATTCTGCTTTTTCTATTTCCCCATGCAACTGGTTAATATGAAAAAATCCATCACGACCTTCTGTATGCTCCGGCACTTCTTCTTTGGGTAATGAATTCATGAATTCGCCAATGAGTCCAATTGCATTTACCATTTTTCCTTTGGCATATCCGGGGTGAACACTTTTACCTGTAGCCGTAATTTTTGCCTCAGCTGCATTAAAATTCTCATACTCCAATTCCCCTATCTGGCTGCCGTCTATGGTATAAGCCCAATCTACATTAAATTTATCAACATCAAATTTATGTGCTCCGCGGCCAATCTCTTCATCCGGTGTAAAACCAATACGGATAGGGCCATGCTTAACTTCAGGGTGATTGACAAGGTATTCCATAGCCGTTATGATTTCTGTAATACCGGCCTTGTCATCTGCTCCAAGCAGAGTTGTGCCATCTGTAACAATAAGGGTTTGTCCTTTGTAAAGAAGTAAATCATCAAAATAATCCGGAGATAAGACAATGTTGTTTTCCTTATTAAGGATAATGTCTTCTCCATCATAATTGTGAATCAAACGTGGTTTTACATTGGCACCTGAAAAATCCGGGGTTGTATCAAAATGAGAAATAAAGCCAACAGTAGGCACCTTTTTCTCAATATTTGATGGAAGGGTAGCCATGATATAGCTGTTTGCATCAATAGAAACATCTTCCAAACCAATTTGTTTTAATTCTTCCACAAGTTTATTGGCAAGCACCCATTGTTTTTCTGTACTTGGTGTACTATCTGAATTCGGATCACTCTGAGTATCTATGGTAACATAGCTAATAAAACGGTCAATTATTTTTTGCATAGCATTTAGTTTGTTTCAAAATTACAATATTACTTTAAAGCCTGAAACTGCATAATCATCGTCTGTAAAGATCAATAACTCTAAATGAAGATAAAACAATAAAATGGGCGCTTTAGGATAAGTTTTTCCTACCTTATAAAAATATTAACTCAAATTAGATAAGTTATGAAACAACATTACTTGGTTATTTTGGTCCTGGTTTTCGGTGCTATTGGCATTGCAAACGGACAGATAAGTGGAACAGTTACTGATGATCAGGGAGTACCTCTTGTGGGAGCTTCCATTGTAAAAAAAGGCACTAGCGTAGGTACAACTACAGACTTTGATGGAAAATTTACTATCGATGCTATCCTGGGCGACAGGCTAATGGTTTCTTTTATTGGGTATGAGCCTTTAGAGGTTTTGGCAAATAGTACTATTTTAAATATTACGCTGGTATCTGGTTTGGAATTGAGTGAGGTTATTATAACTGGTTCCCGTAATCACAACAGGGTTGCAACCGAGAGCACGGTTCCTGTTGATGTCATAGATGTTAAGGAATTGGCGAGTGTTGGTCCGCAGGTAAATTTAAATCAGATTTTAAAT
>NZ_CAMYIP010000093.1 GCF_947258525.1 uncultured Eudoraea sp. | reverse complement strand
TGAATTCCGTTCTACAGAACACCTATGTCATTTCGAAATGAGGTACGAAGTGCCGATTGAGAAATCTAAAAGAAGATCAAATCAATCCGCTATCAATCATAGTTAATACGATCGCGGATGGTGCCATCCTGTCTATGGATAATCACATCCGCCTTGTATTTCCTGGCCAGTCGTTTTGCTTTTCTGATAGCAGTATCCTGACGACGGTGTTTAGAGGTGATCCGTTTATTCCCCTCACGCCTTACGGCCCATCCGTATTCGTGCGGTACCACGTGCTGGTGCCAGGACCTGCCTCGTTTTCTTTGACGCGAACTTTTAAAAAAGACCTCTACAAGTTCTATTAAAATGTCTATCCAGGAACCGGATTTATTGCTTTTCGCCATTTGGCATTTTTTACTGTTCCCGAAGATACTATAATACCATAAAATTTGAAGCTTGGGAGTGAAAGATTTAAATTCCATCCCGATAGCTCCCGATAGCTCCTTCTCCATAGTATTACGAAGGAGAAGCTATCGGGACGGGACAGGACGGGACCAAAATTCAAAACCCAAAACGCAAATCTCAAATTCCAAACCTCGTACCTCGAACTAAAACTTTAAACCTTTTTTAATAATTCCTTACCTTAGGAATAACAACTAATTTTTACTCACCATGATTGGCTTTTTCAGAAAAATCCGTAAAAAACTGGCAGACGATAACCAATTCTTCAAATATTCCAGATATGCCCTTGGAGAGATTTTACTGGTCGTGATTGGGATTCTGATTGCCTTGCAGATTAACAATTGGAATGAAGAGCGGAAATTGGTGGAAAGTGAAATTACGCTTCTAACTAATATACGAGAGGATATCCTCCTCGATACTCTGGATATTAGCTTTAACCTGGAGTATCATCGCAAATTTCAAAGGGAGGAGCAAAAATTGTTGGAATATCTGCTCGGAAATCGTACCTCTATAACCGATATAAATATGACCGATGCCCTAGGGATAAAACTCTGGACAGCCCTTCACCGGTCAACCTTTGAAAACCTGCAGAACAATGAGGTAGGTCTGGTACAAAACAATTCACTTCGAAAGAATATAGCGCGCTTCTACGATTTCTATTATAGGGCATTGAGCAAAATGCACAATGAGTTTAAGTCTTTTGATTTATACGAGAAAAAAATGCCCTTTTTTAGAACGTATTTTACCGTTATACCAGACTCTACGGATTACGTACTTAAATTCCCTGGAGGGGAAGATTACTATGATCATGATTTGTACAAAAAGGCTATCCAATTACAAGACCCGGAAGGAGCCCGGACGGACAATGAATTTATTTTTATCCTTAATGAGTGTTCCTTATTTCGTAAGGCTATGATTGATTTTAATCAGAGCGTGTTGAACGAAGTTCGCGGCCTGATTATTGAGATTGATAACGAACTAAATAACCTTAAGTAATGCTCCGTTTTTCCCGCCAAATCCCTTGACCCTAAACCTTCTTAACTGACCGGGATCATTGCCTAAGTAAGGAATTTCCTATACGTTTATCAGATAATATTTGATAACTTTTAAAGTATATAGACATGAGATTACTTCACAAGATATTTCTGCTAATTCCCGTATTATTTCTAGTCCTTGGTTGTTCAAAAGATGATGATGATCCTGAAAAGTTCATCCTGTCGGTTACCATAACTCCTGAAGAAGGAGGAAGTGTATCGCCTGATGGGGGTGCATTCTTGGATGGTACGCTTGTTACCCTAACAGGCACTCCTTCTGAAGGGTATATTTTTAAAGAGTGGATGGGAGATCTTACAAGTACAGAGAACCCGGTATCCATTTCAATGGAATCTGATATGAATGTTACGCTGGTTTTTTCAAAATCAGATGAGGATGAAGATGGGGTTTTTGATGATGTGGATAACTGTCCAAATACCCCTCCCGGAGAGGACGTAGATGAAAACGGATGTTCTTCTTCTCAGTCCGATACTGATGGGGATGGTATTACCGATGATATAGATGTTTGTGCAAACACACCTGAAGGAGAGGGAGTAGACGAACAGGGATGTCCGCTCACCTCACCTATTTACCTGGATGTAAACGGTGTTACCGTTAAATCTTATGATTGGGCAGAGGTTGGGCAGCAAGGAATTCTTGATGGTGTAGTCTATACCATTGTGGATGAAACCATGCTAAGGGAAATGGTTCAAAATGATGAGGAGGTCACCAAGGCATGTACCACCAAGGTTACCGATATGAGTGAGTTATTCTATTCTAAACTTGTTAATGGGGATATAAGCTCCTGGGATGTGAGTAATGTTACAGATATGAATCTAATGTTTTATCTGTCTGACTTCAACCAACCGATAGGAAAATGGAATGTGAGTAATGTTAATGATATGACCTCCATGTTCTTTTCTTCTTCTTTTAACCAGGATATAAGTTTGTGGGATGTAGGTAACGTCACAAATATGAGTCAAATGTTTGGTGGTTCAAGCTTTAATCAAAGCATCAGTTCTTGGAATGTCAGTAATGTTACAAATATGAGTAGAATGTTTATGGGTAATAGGGTTAGTTTTACACCTAATCCATTTAACATGGATATAAGTGATTGGGATGTGAGTAATGTCACCGATATGACTGAAATGTTTGAAGCTTCTATTTTCAATCAACCAATTAATAGTTGGAATGTAAGTAGTGTAACCGATATGAAAGGTATGTTCCGAGGTTCTACTTTCAACCAGCCTATAGGTGATTGGGATGTCAGTAATGTAACCGATATGAGTGGTATGTTCACAATTTCCGTTTTTGACCAACCTATAGGAAATTGGAATGTAAGCAGTGTTACGGATATGGCTGAAATGTTCTCCTATTCTTCATTTAATCAAGATATTGGTTCCTGGGATGTAAGTAATGTTACCTCCATGAGTGGAATGTTTCATAGTACAGATATTTATACGAATTTGGATCCCAATCCTTTTAACCAGGATATCAGTTCATGGGATGTGAGTAGCGTTACAGATATGTCCCGTATGTTCTTTCATTCCTCTTTTAACCAAGATATTGGTTCCTGGGATGTAAGTAATGTTACCTCTATGAGTTCCATGTTTTTTAGTTCATCAATAAATCAGGACTTAAGTGGATGGGATGTTGGCAATGTCGTTGATTGTTTTGATTTTAGTAGTGACTCTCCTCAATGGACCCTGCCCAAACCATCCTTTACAAATTGTAATCCTGATTAACCAGAGAGCAATAGGATGATTTAGACAAAACAACCCTTTGAAATTCAAAGGGTTGTAGTGTGTGGAAAATGAGTAAGATGCTCGTGTTAGCAGGGAGATTAACAACAGGGAAAGTTTTGAAAATTAGCCTTTGTTACTTGTCTAATTCTTTATCTGTAAAATAAAGCATCCTGGCAAAATCATCAACCCAATCTATTTCATGCTCTGCATCAAATTTGACATCCAAAAGATATGGTTTGTCGTTGGCAGAATTAAATGATTGCAACAAAGCAATGTATTTCCCGGGGGCTGAAGGAGATATTAAATAGTCTCGAAACCCAATAATCAATAAGGTGCTGGGATAGTCAATTGTATTTGATAGATTCACCACAGGATCCATCTTTAAGAGATCTTTATAACTTTCTAATTCAGTAATTGTACCAAATTCAAAAGCACTATCGGAATCATCGATTTCCTCTATATATTCAACTCTAATTACGTTTAAGGTTGGCGCAAAACCAGTGAAAACTTTGTAAAGATCAGGACGTTCATTTATTGCCATAGCCCCAGTTATAGCACCTGCACTGTTCACATTAAGCCCCAATTTTTTTGCTCCTATATATCCATTTTTAATTAAATATTCACTGCAGGCATTTAAATCTTTCCAGGAATTTTCTTTTGTTGATTTCATCCCTGCCTTATGCCAGGCGGGTCCCTTTTCACCACCTCCTCGTACGTGTGCCGTTGCATAAATATTACCTTGACTCACAAAATCAATTATAGCTTCATGAAACCAAGGTGTTTCAGACATTCCATAGGCGCCATAAGCGGTTATTATTCCTTTCGCACCCTGATTAAACTCATGATCGGACCGCCTGACAATACTTAATGGGACTTTGGTGCCATCATGTGATGTTACTTCAACTACTTCGCTTATGATATTGCTAAATTCTGGATAGCTTGGCCACATACCAAGCTCCACAAATTCAAATTCATTATTGGCATTGCGATAATAGGTTTTGCTATTAGCTGTCCAACCGGATAATGTGATCCATAGTTCGCTTTCGTAAGGAGAAAGCCAATTTAGAGAAACATCGCCTGAGGAGAAAGGCAGTTCCATTTTCTCAGGGGCTTTATCAGATTCATATTTGTATAAAACTTCTGAAATACCATTTGTCGAAATCGTATAAAAAATTTCATTTTTTAAAACTGCTAAATTTTGAATTTGATTTTCCCCTTTACCCCGGGCTAAAATTTTTGGGTCACTAAAATCCGGATTTTTTAAGTCTGAGGAACATAGCTCAATGTTGTCGCCATTTTCACGGAGGTAATAAAATATATGATCACGTTCTTTTCCATAATCATATAAGATTTTTTCCTGTTCTTTAAATAATAATTTCCAATTATAATTGCCTTGTAAAAAATCCTCAGTAGGTAAATAATAGCAATCCCAATAATCTGAAGCATTAGCAAGATAAATAAATATGTAGTTATCTTTCATTGATCGGAATTTAGGTAATGGATAATATTCCTCATTAACCGAAATCCCTGAAAGCCCATCCTTAAATACCACTTTGGGCTCTTCATTAGGCTTTTTTAAGTTATATAAGGCCGTAAAACTGTTCCTGTCATTTTGCTCCGGGCCATTATTAGGATAGGCAATGTATAGAATAGAAGAATTATCTGGAGTCCATACAATCCCCCCCGCTTTCTCGGGCTTAGCATTTTTGATTGGATTTCCAATTATGTGTTTAGTTGTGCAATCAAGGATAATAATATCATTAAAGAAGTTTTCTGGTTTACCCATAGCAAGAGCCACATATTTTCCATCATACGAAGGTTTTAAATATTCAACTTCAAATGTTCCATCCGAATAAGTCGAAGGATCATATAAATTTTCAGGATCAGCACTATTAGTTCCCTTTCTAAACAGATATTTCTGGTCTTCTTTATTCAACTCAGATAAATAAAATACCTGACCATCTTCACTATATCTTATATTCCCTGCCGGATCAGATTCCCTGTTTTCAAGAGAATCATAATGCTTGTATAGTTCATCGTATTCTTCATTGTTAGAAAAATACGCTTCAGCAACAGCGTCTTGCCCGCGATACCAATTTAGAACGGTACTATCTTTCAGGTTTTCGAGATTCCCAAATTCGTTAGTATAAGGTATCCCAAAATGCTCTTCAGTTTTCTTGATATTTGTAATTGTAGGATACTCAAATGATCGTTGTTTATCTTGTTTACAGCTCCAAATAAAAACTATGATGAAAGTCAATAAAAAATAATGCCTCATAATTGATTAATAAAATAATAATAAAAATCCTCTATCATAAAACCAGAGATTTTTGAATATCTGGTTGCCTTTCCTTATCTGCCAGTAACCTTAGTTTAAATTTTGTCAACAACACCCCAAATGTAATTGATTTTGTATTAAACTAAAGACAGATGAAACTAACAGCGTTCATCCGTCTGAGGCAAATGGACCAGAGGACAGAACGCTCACAAAAAGTCCAGCTTCTCTACCATTTAATAAGAGTCCTGATGTTCCTGTTATCGCGGGTTTTAACGAACTATGATCTAAGTCATAGGATGCTATTAATTGTAGCATCAATTTTGTGGAAATATTTAAAACCATTTGATATGACTTTCTTAATTACAGCAGTAGCAGGAACAATAGCAGTTATATTAATTCTCGCAATCGTAGATAGTGTTTATAAATACTAAAGTTTAAGCGGTTTTTTAATTCCCGATTTCCATACTTTTTTCATTTACCAGATCAAAGGCATCTGTCATTTGCCCTGTTTTCGGATCCTTTTGTACCCGACTGGCGCGAGCGTCAGGCCCCTACCCAAAAAACCACAAAAAATCTATGGTTTCTAAACAAGCATGTTTATGTGTGAATTATTATTTTTAAATTTCCAATTCTTGCCGCTATTAGTGGTGATTTAAGGTGTCCTTATTGAAATAAATGATGAAAGTTATAAATACCCGGAGCACTTTAATATAAATTTGGGGATCGATTGATAAAAAAAAAGATAGATCTCATTCTGCTTTAAAAAGGGTAAGCAAAAAACCTTTTAGGACTGTTAGAAGGAGTTGGCGTTCATTAACTAACGAAGCAAAATCATAAATAAATCTATAATCATAATGAAACAATTTCAAAATCAACTGCTCATATTACTGATAGTTGCTGGTCTCTTTTCCTGTAATTCGCCTAAAAAGGATGTTGAATATGGTGAAGCAACAAAAGAACTAATTACTCTTGTGGAAAGTAATCCTGAATTAAAATCAATGCTTCAGTCATCATTAGACAAAGCAAAGGAAATCAATGCAAATAGTAATATGAACCCAGCTCAAACCATTGAGGAGTATTATAAGTTTGTTACATGGGCCGAGACAACCATGCCTTGGGCAATACTTAAAAAGGAAGAATATCCGGAAATATTTGATCATATATTTCAAGGATTTGGTGCGTTTTATTTCCTGATTGACCAACCATTGCCAGAACTTGAAGGAAAAGGATTGGTCAATAATTCTTTGCAGTATTATGAACCCTTTGCAAAATGGCTTATAAGCTTCAACAAGTCATGGGGTGCTTTTCTCGATACAGAAGATTCATGGAATGAAGAATATTATCAAATGGCGTTAAACGACCCGACTTTTGGATTGCAAAACGGTTGGTATGAAGATCCTTCTAACTGGAAAACCTTTAATCAATTCTTTGCAAGATATTTAAAATCCCCAGACATGCGCCCTATTACAAGTCCTGATCTTGACTCTGTAGTAGTTTCATTTGCGGATTCACAACCAATGGGTGTATGGGCAATAGACAATAACTCCTACCTGGTAGAAAAAGACGGAGTTCCGGTAAAGTCTGCTACTCTAAAATCTATATCAAAACTCATTGGTGATGACAGTGAGTACAAAGAGGCATTTATCAACGGCACATTTACCCATTCATTCCTGCATGTCAATGATTATCACAGGTATCACTTTCCTCTAGGTGGAACAATAAAAGAAGTCAGAATAATTCAAGGCATCAATCCGACAGGTGGTCAACTGTGGTGGGACAAGGAAAACAACAGATATGCATTTAATCCAAGTGCTAATACAGGATGGCAATCTGTTGAGACAAGGGGATGCGTTATCATGGAAACTGCTGATTTTGGACTTGTGGCTTTAATGCCTATTGGCATGGCAGTTGTCGGTTCAGTAAATTTTGAAGAAAATGTTATTCCGGGAACAACGGTAAAAAAAGGTGATATGCTCGGTCATTTTGCATTTGGCGGATCAGATTTCATAATGATCTTTCAGGAAGGTGTAACTTTTACTCTAGATTCTCCTATGCAAGAGGATGGCAATTCATATAAGCACATCTTAATGGGTGAGCACTTAGGACTTTTGTCTAAACAGAACTAAAGAAACGTCGAATAGAATTACCCGGATAACGAGAGAAGTGCCTAAAATGAATTTAACGGAAAAAGAGCCGGATCAACTTGGCACAAGAATAGGAATAGGAAGAGAGGCTGAAGTATTCAACTTGAATCATGAATGGGTCGTTAAGTTGTTTTACAATAGGACTGCAGAACAGATAAAAAATGAAGTTCAGATTAATCAGCTTATTTATAAGTCAGGTTTACCGGTTCCGGCTGCAATAAAGGCTTTTGAAACTAATGGGCAATTAGGGATTGTATTTGAGCGGCTTCCGGGCAAAACTATGCTTGCAGATATCTCAACTAAGCCATGGAAGATCTTTAGATATGCAAAACAACTGGCTGGTTTCCATTCTATCATACATGAGAAAAGTATAAGCGGCCTTCCCGAACAAAGACTCCAACTTATAGAGAATATCCAATCAGCAGAACCGGTGAATGAAGAAATAAAAATTCTTGCCCTGGGTATTTTAAATGCTATCCCAAAAGGGGAACAATTATGTCACGGAGATTATCATCCGGATAACTTGATTATGACGGGAAATAATTTAAAAATAATTGATTGGACAGTCGCTTCTGCCGGAAATCCAATTGCCGACCTTGCCCTTACTTCAATCTTTTTGCTATTGGGAAGACTTCCTCCGGAAACTCCAAAATTTACCCGATGGGCTGTTACCATAGGTAGAAAATTATTTCATCATTTATATCTGTCACATTACCTGAAATTAAATCCCGGCCACAAAAACGAATACAAAAAATGGTTATTACCTGTGGCAATAGGTCGTTTAAATGAAGGCATTGTGGAAGAGCAGGATCGATTATTGGCTTTTATCCAAAAGAGTTATGAAGAGAACAACCGTTCATAAAGTATAAAAATAATAGTGGTTTTGGTGCTTTATCATAGTCGCTTTTTTATATTTACTTTGGACAGCAACGGAAAGCCATGGCACTCAAAGCATCCTATACTACTTATACTTAAATAGTAACAGTAATTTGAAATTGTATTATTATAATTAAACCCTGGATTATTCTTTTTTTATGCAGCTACCTTTTTTTGATAAATCAGTCACTTTTACAAATAGCCTCGAGGAAAACCATGCGAAAATTAGAGAGGAATTTTTCAATGCGGTAACCAAAGAACAGTATTTACAATGGCCGGAGTCCCATCTTTACAACCATGGCTGGAATGTTTTTGGCCTTCGTTTTCAGTATAATGACATCTATGGATCTCATTTATTATGTCCGGCTTTATCAAATTTTATTAAAAGATACGATACTCTAATTGAAACAGCCGGCTTTTCAATTCTATCCCCGGGCACCGTTATAAATCCTCATGTTGGTTTTACAACCGATGTTCTGCGATGTCACTTAGGTATTAAAGTTCCGGATGGTGACTGTTGTTTAGAAGTTGGTGGGATTGTTAGAAAGTGGAAAGAAGGTGAGAGCTTTATTTTTGATGATACTATTGAGCACGAAGCATGGAACAGAACAAATGAAGATAGAATAGTGTTACTTATGGATTTAAATAAGAATGTCCTGCTAAAAGATTTTACATAGTCGATAAACAATCTCTATAGTGCAAATCAGGATCAGGGCCTATAACATCCTGGCCAAAAGAGACCCGTACCCAAATGAAATGAGTTGCAAAAACAAAAGCAAAGCATTACAATTTCTAAATCAAATAATGGAGTCCCGGACTTATTTCCAGTTTTGAGACTTGAGGTTTGTAGTCGCTATTAAAATGTCCTTTTGAGAAATTTGTCCGACCAATTTACCATTTTCAACAATTGGAAAACGTCTTCGTTTGGCTTTCAGGAATTTATCGGCGGCATCAAAAATATTCATGTCCCCGTCAATAGTTTCAACATCTTTAATCATATTATGCTCTACCTTTTCATCTTCATGAGGCATATTATAATACCTGCTCTTGCTTATATGACTAATACAGTCGCCCTCGGAAATAATACCTACTAACTCGTTATCTTCATTCACCACCGGCCCCCCGGAAATTCTATTGGATATCAGGGTTTCAATAACTTCCTGTATAGACTGTTCCGGCTTAAAAGTGATTAATTTCTTTGTCATAAAATCACTTACTTTAAAAGGTATTTCATCCCCTGATGGCTTTGACATTCTGGGACCCTGAAAACTTTTGATTCCCATAATAAATATATTTTTTTTGGTATTTCATTAAGTTACGCTATCTGGCAAAAATAACCTAAAAAACAGACATGTTTTATGCAAAATTTCACATTTTGACGTCTGTTAGTTCCTGATTATCAGTCTCGTATAATTGGCGAGCTCAGCCAGGAGATACGCTAACAGTAACATCCCGGGTTATATCTTGTATTGCTTTAAACAGACCCATTTAGGAATTGAATCAACTATTTGTACATTCCTAAAATTAAGTACTTGGGTTTTGGTCCCGTCCCGATAGCTTCTCCTTCGTAATACTATGGAGAAGGAGCTATCGGGATGAGATTTGGAATTTGGTACTTGCCTTTTTGATGCTAGCGAGTTTTAAACTATCTTTTCCCTATAAAATGATTTAAATGGCAAGCCATGAAAACACAGACTTTACTAGATGCAATTCGCTTTATAGACACCCATAAGCCTACCAGGAAGTATATCATGGAACAAGAAGCTGCCCCTAAGAACTTTGAGATTTACCAGATTTCAGCAACGGTAGGGAACCGGGAAGAAAGTATTGTCCGGGTATTACTAAATTTTGCCAAAAGAGCCAATGCAAAAGGCCAGAATGAGGATGTTTTTATTGACCTGCAAGGCACTTCCCTAAGCGATTTTAAAATTCTAAAGATTACGCCGGTAGAGTTTCGGCCTTGATGCTAAAGCATCATATAGTGCGGTTGAAGTTTGGTGCCTGTAACGAAGCCTTCAAATTAAAGATTTAAGCTGAACTTAGTATAGGTAATTATACTACGAGGAATTAGTAAAACTCAGCAGTATCGTTCCTACGACCATCTATAAATAGATTAGTAAGTACGAACGTAAAGACTTAATGAACACGTTAGTAGCAATGCGGGAAATAATAGTTTTAGACTTACAATAATAATTCCGAATCTAGACTCTATTTTGATATATGGAGTATATCAGATTAAAGTATGATGGTCTGCCAGAAATTATATATATTTAGCTAATGACTGTTGTTTTGAAAATGGTCTTAGGCGCCAATAGTGCCTTTCCTGCTATTTATTTGGGCCGTCTCAGCAAATCAAAGGTGAACCTTAATATACTAAACTGAAAATGTAATGCCGGTAAACAAAAAAGATTATCTATACGACATGGCAGGCCCTTGGCCTCAGCCTAATCAAGCATTGAAATTGTGGCCAATAGTGATGCACCTTAATAAAGAAGAAAAACGGGAGTTTTTCTGGAAGATTGGACTTCGATATATAAAGAATGCGGTGTTCTATCGTTTTGCTGCAAAAAGATATGCAAGGAAAAACCCAGGACTAATTCCGATAAGCGATGAAGAGTTTTGCGATTTCATGTGTGTTAGGTCGTACTCCAAATTTATGTACAAGGCAAACAATCAAGAGATTAAAGAATTTCTCCCTGGTTTTGAGATGGGTAAACTGGACCCATCTAAGAATTATTTCATTTCTGATCTTTACTTGATGAGACATGTTCCAACAGTCGATGATCAATATATGGCCACTACTGTCTGCCTTTTTGAACAGTTAGAACAAAATGACATGCATTACTTTAAGCCTGTTGCCATCTATGTCGAATCCGTGCCGGCCGAGGGAGATAAACCAACAAAATGTACTATTTATCCTGAAGATGGAAACGCATGGGCTTTGGCAAAGTATTATGCCTTAATGGGTTGCGCGCACAGAATAGTCTTCTCTCATCATTCAACTTTGCATTTTCCGATGGATGCCTTGAATGCAATTTCAAAAACCATATTGCCAAAAGAGAATTTAATTTTAAAATTGTTATTGCCTCATTTACAGTATTCTTTATCACTAAACCTGACAGTACAAACGACTAAGAGTTCTCCTATTAAAAACAAACAGGAATATCCCTTTTGCGGGGTGAGTGGCACTGAAGATCAAATAGCACAAATGTTTGTTGATGCCCATAAAGGTGTTAAAGGCAGATACAAGGCATACCCACCCTTTCACTTCACAATGAAGCCGGAATCAGAAAGCAACAATGAGTATCACCAGTTTCAAATGGAATATTATAAGTGTATCGGTCGTTTTGTAGAAAAGGTGGTTCAACATATCACAGCAAAGGACAAAGAGGATTTAATTTTATGGGCAAAATACATTGAACCTTACCTCAACATTCACATTACCGAGCAAGATGAAGATGCAGGCGGCCCTTTTTCAGAAAGTTTAGGCAAAGTTGCAGGTGGGCTAATGGGTCATGAAGATTTTCACTTTCCTAAGCCTAATGAAATGCGAAAAGACCATAAAAATGAACTGCTGACAAAACTTTTAACAAAGATCGTATGGGATCTGAGCGTGGGGCATGCCGGAGACCACTATGATTTTGGCATGATGAACTTCAATCAGATGCCTATGAGATTAAGAGTCCCAGCTCCCGCTGAGAGAAATATCCCGGACTTTGATTACGCCAAATTAAGAACAAAAGATGACGTATTCAGGCACAGGCTCGAGTGGAAAATGTTTTATATTCCCACAAATGTTAGCCTCCTGCATGATACTGATTATAAATTCAGTACTCCAGAGCTTCAAAAAGCAAATGCTGACTTCCTTGAAGATCTTCGAAATACTGAACGAGGGTTGGCTAACAAAGGAATTAGGAACTTTTTCCCATTAAAAGAAATTGCACGTAGTATTCAATTTTAAATAGATGGTTACTGAACACGTAATCCCTGGTTATAAAATCAATAAACTTGTTCAAGAAAATCCAGAACGAACACTTTTAGAGGCCACGGATGAAGCTGCCCATAAGCCTGTTTTACTTAAAATACCCAAAGGAAAAATAAGCCCTCAGGAGCAACGGGCAAGGTATAAGCGTGAACAATCAATCATTAAAAGATTGAATTTAAAGACCATGTTGGCTCCCCTGGATATTATAAATAACAAGGGAACCCCGGTAATGGTTTTTGAACATTTCGGTGATGGATTACTTATCAATCATCTTGATAAGTCCGTTTTTTCAATTGATGATTTTCTTACCATAGCGGTTAATTTGATAAAAGCAGTTACTGAACTTCACGCCGGTAGTGTTACGCATTCTCGATTAACACCTGAAAGCATATTATTGAATTGGAAGACTAAGGAAGTCAAACTTCTAGATTTGGAAACAGCCTCCATGCTGAATCAGGACGTGCCAAATTTTATCAATTTCAATGAATTAGGAAATGAAATTGCCTATATGGCTCCTGAGCAAAGCGGGAGAATGAATCGTACTGTCGATTTACGTTCAAATTTATATTCAATTGGTTGCATTTTGTATGAAATGCTGACGAAAAGAAAAGTTTTCGAAAGCCGAAGTGTTGTTGACTTAGTGTATAGTCATATTGCCAAATACCCTGACTCACCATCAAAATATAACAGTGGAATTCCTGATATATTTGATAAAATTATACTTAAGCTTTTAAACAAGAACGCTGAAGATCGCTATCAGAGTTCACCTGGGCTATTGGTTGACCTCGAAAGGTGCCGCGATCAGTACCGCGACCAAAAAATGATCGCTTCCTTTCCCCTGGGAAAAAACGACCTTAACAATCAATTTTCATTCCCGCAAAAACTATATGGAAGAGAAGCGGAAATTAATAAGCTGCTAAGCATTTTTGAGTATGTTACTACTGGCCATTTTGGAATCCTTATGGTTGCCGGATATTCTGGTATTGGTAAAACAACACTAATAAATGAAGTCCATAAATCGATCTTATCAAAAGGCGGGTATTTCATGAGCGGTAAATACGATCAACTTGAAAGAAACAATCCCTACCATGCTTTAACATCCGGCCTTAATGATTTGATTAAATTTATCTTGTCAGAACCAAATTCAGTCTCCGGCGGACAAGTAAAAAAGATAATATCCCGGCTAGATGGACAGGGCAAATTGCTTCTTGATGTACTACCAAAGTTAGAGTTATTAATTGGTCCGCAACCCGATGTACCTCCACTACCGATTGCTGAATCACAGAATAGGTTTCTTGACGTTTTATGCCGATTCATTGGAGCATTTGCATCTAAACAAAAACCCTTAACCATTTTCTTGGACGACTTACAATGGGCAGACCTGTCAACTTTAAAATTACTTGAAAAGTTGTCTACTTATGAGAACAATAAAAATATACTTTTTATAGGAGCATATCGAGATAATGAAGTTTCATCTACAGACCCATTACTAGTTACACTTTCTGATATAAAGGATTCGGGAATTCATTTAAGGCAAATAAATGTAAAGCCCCTAGCCCAGGAAAGCATAAATCAGCTAATCGCCGATACGCTAAAAACAGACCCCACTAATAGTTCAGAATTATCTAATATAATATCAAAGCAGACTGGTTCAAATCCTTTTTTCTTAAAATTATTTTTATCAAGCCTTTTTGATGATGGCCTTCTCTGGTTTGATTCTGTCGAATCTAAATGGAAGTGGGATATCAACAAAATTAAGGCTGCCGAGATTACGAGTAACGTCATTGATTTAATGGTTCAAAAATTGGTGAAAATACCTAAGGAATCCCTTGAATTACTGAAATACGCAGCATGCATGGGAAATACTTTTGACCTTCTAGAGTTAAAACATGCTACTGATGTTGCAGCTAATGTTATTGCTCATCATTTGTGGCAACCACTTTCCAATGATATTATAAAGCCCATTGACGATTCCTATAAAACTGCTGAGGAGATAGTAAACGAAGGCTATTTTATCAATGCCAAATATAAATTTTCTCACGACCGAATTCAGCAGGCGACCTATGGATTAATAACAGAGAAAAGAAGAAAAGAGATGCACCTGAACATCGGCACTCGTCTCTATGCCAACTTAAGTCCGGAAGAACTTGAATCTAAGCTTTTTAATGTTGTCAATCATTTGAATTTATCTTTAACCCTTATTAATGATAATAAAACCCGTCAAATTGTTCAAAAACTAAACCTTAGGGCAGCGGTAAAGGCTAAAGTGGCAGCCTCATTTTCAAAAGCAGCAGAATATTATTCTAAAGCGTGTGATTTACTTACAAAAGATCTCTGGGTGAGCGATGAAGAAACGACTGCAGGAGCGTATATAGATTTAGCTGAGTGCGAATATATTTGCGGAAAATATGAGAATGCCGACAAAATTTACTCATTAGTGCTTAGCAAAACCAAAAACCCTGATCTAATTGCCAGGGTTTACGATATTCGGTTACGTCAATATGCTCAGCAAGGCAGAAACAAAGAAACCCTGGAGCTTGGTGCTAGAATTCTAAAGACATATGGCGTCGTATTTAAAAGTGAACCATCCTTGGCTGAGTTGGCTCCCATTCTTATAATGGCAAAATTAAGTTTGCTGGGGAAAGACCCGAGCAAGTTTACTGAGTTACCAGAAATTAAGGATAAAAATAAAGCATTTGCCTTGCAGACCTTGATGAATATTTCTGCCACAGCATATGTATATGACATGAATACCATGTTATTCCTGGTGCTGAGAATGCTGAAAATTTCGATTAAATATGGTAATGCAGAGGAATCTGCTTTTGGATATGGCTTATATGGATTTGTTGAAGGAGCTGCTCTTGGAAACGCAAAACAAGCTAGAAAATTTGCGGATTTGTCAATTGAGTTATGTAAAAAATCAACGGACCCAATTGTTATTGCTAAAGTGTATTTTCTAAGAGCATTCTCAACTCAACATTGGTTCGAACCAATTAGGTTGGCTGCCAATCCGCTCAAGGATGCATTTAAAATGCTTGATCAATCTGGTAGTTATACTTTCGCCTCCTATTGTTTACAGGCTACCATGGCTAAAAGACTATACCTGGGAGAAACCCTTGAGACGTATTATAGAGACATTGTGGAGTATTCCATTTACACAGAAAAGGTACAAGAAATATACTCACAGAAACTATTATTTGTACTTAGAAGATATGTGTCAAAAATGACAGGGACAACACATGCCCACTTTATTAAAGATGATGCGGAATTAGAAGAGGGCGAATTTGTCAGGGTTCTGACAGAAAAAAGACTATTGATGCCTGTTGCCTGGTATTATGTATATGAAATGATGTATCACTTTCATTTTGGAAATTCTGTTCAGGCCAATGAATTTTTGATTAAAGCCAAAATTGTTGATGACGTTGCTCCAACCACGATGGCACAAATTGAATATCATTTTTATCGAATATTAATTTTATCTAACCAAATTTCAGGCGCTCCGATCCATCAAAAATTAAAACTTAAACTCAAAATAACTTCTGCCCTTAGGAAACTTAAAAAATGGTCTTTAGGATGTGCAGAAAATTATCAATCCAGGTATTTCCTTGCAACGGCAGTCTACCTTGCGGCAACTTCAAATCATCGCGATAGTGTAGAGCATTACTTCAGCCAAGCACATGCGCTGACTGTTCAACACAATAACAGCTTTTTACAAGGGCTTGTAAATGAGCTTTGGGCGAAGTATCTGTTTGTTGTTGGTGCACCAGAGCATGCGTTAGAAAAAGCTATGCTATCAATTGCTAATTATGATCTAAATGGCGCAAGAAAAAAAGTAACCCTATTAAAGGGAATCTATGCCATTGCCGTAAACGAAATTGCGGACGACACATCTTCGCAGAAGACGGCGGATCTATCTGAGATTATAGATATTGAAGCGATTCTTAAATCATCCAGAGTTATTTCGGGCGAAATTGTGCTCGATAAACTCCTGTCAAATTTATTGACCATTCTTATCGAAAACGTTGGGGGTCAACGAGGGTTTTTAATATTGGTACATAATGACACCCTTATAGTTGAGGTTAAAAAAGATATGAGCAGCAATGACTCAGAAATTATGGAGGCAATCCCCCTCGAAAAGTCCAATTCCCTTTCTAAAATGGTTGTTAACTATGTTTGGAAAACGGGTGAAAGTCTTTTATTAGATGACGCATCGCTTTCAAAACAATTTGAGTCCGACCCGTATTTGAAAGCTAATAGGGTCCGCTCTCTTCTTTGTGTTCCTATTGTAAATCAGGGGAAAACGACTGCCATCATGTATATAGAAAATAATTTGGCTGCTGCAGTATTTACAGAAAAAAGGCTCCATTTGACTGAAATGCTTACCTCTCAGGCAGCAATTTCTATTGAAAACGCTAAACTTTATTATTCATTAGAACAGAAGGTACGTGATAGAACCCAACAATTGAGTCAAGAAAAGAAAAAGTCAGAAAAGCTTTTGAAGAACATATTACCTGAGGAAATTATAATAGAGCTCCAGAAAAATGGTGAAGCAAGTGCTAAAATGTTCAAAAATGCTACCATCTTATTTAGTGATTTCAAAGACTTCACCATAATTTGCGAAAAACTTAACCCAAGTGAATTAGTAGAGTTAATTGATCTCTACTTTTCCTCCTTTGATGAAATTATGAAGCGCCACGGGATAGAAAAAATAAAAACAGTTGGAGATGCGTACCTGGCTGCTGGTGGGCTTCCAGTTCCCGGAAGGGGCGATACAAAAGCTGTAGTAACAGCAGCTTTTGAAATGCTAAACGTATGTAATAAAATTATAAAAGAAAGATCTGTAAAAAATTTGCCTTATTTCGAACTTAGAATAGGTATTCACACAGGGCCAGTTATTGCCGGGGTAGTAGGATCATTAAAATTCGCCTATGACATTTGGGGTGATGCCGTAAACGTTGCTGCGCGAATGGAACAAAATGGCGCTCCCGGAAAAATTAACGTGTCAGGAAAGGTTTATGAGCTCATTAAATCTGATTTCGATTGTACTTACAGAGGTAAAATTAAAGCGAAGCATAAAGGTGAAATAGACATGTACTTCGTTCATAAATAATTAGTTTTTGTCCAATCTAATGCCTCGATTTGAGTATATAATTATTTATAATATCCAGTAGTTTTTTTATGGCTCCCTATAAATTGATATTCATTCTTAACTTCGTCTCTTATGAGAAGAAACCCTGATTATCTAATTGTTGGAAGTGGACTAGCTTCTCTTGTCTTTGGTTCTTTGGCTGCTAAATCTGGAAAAGTTGTCCATATTATTGAAGCTCATGAGTTTGCCGGAGGGTTTGGGCACACTTTTGAAATGGCGAACAAATACAAATTTAACGCACAATTGCATTATGTCTGGAATTGTGGTGAAGGAGAGTCCGTAAATCAGGTACTGAAAAAATTAAACTTAGAAGAGGATGTTAAGTTCAACCGCTATAATCCCGATGGGTTTGATCATATGTACATTCCTGGTTACAGTGTCAAAATTCCTTCGGACTCAGATGAGCTCATTCGCAGGCTGGTTTCTTTATTTCCGGATTATGAAAAAAATATTGTTTCCTTCTTGCGCGAAGTAAATATTGTGGCCAAAGGATTAGACAATATCTCATATCCCATCAATGCTTCTCAAATTATAAAAAACCTTAACCCCGTTATTACTACTCTTTCTCACCTTAAGAAAACACTGCAGCAAGTTTTTGATCAATTCCATCTTCCTCTTGAAGTACAGGCATTATTGGCCTCCCAGTGGCCTGATTTTCTGTTACCTCCTGATAAATTATCCTTCTACGCATGGGTTATGTTATTTACTGGTTATCAACGCGGAGCTTACTATCCTGAAAAACACTTTGAACATGTTATTGATTCCTTAAAAAAGGAGATCATCTCTAATGGGGGGCAGTTCTTTTTTGAAACGGAAGTAACCAATTTCATTCTGGAAAAGAGGGTAATGAAAGGAGTGAAGAGCCGAAATTTAAAAACCGGACAACTAAATGATCACCTGGGCAACACAGTAATTTGTAACATGGACCCGCAAAAGGCAGCCCGGATTATTGGTATTCATAAATTTTCTAAAAAACTACAGAAAAGGTTGAACTTTGAATACTCGCCTTCGAATTTCATGGCTTATTGTGTTGTAAAAGATCTTGATTTACGGAAATTTGGATTTGGGGAATGGAATGTATTCCACTCGGGGCACAAGAATATTAACGAAGCTTATCACAACATGTATGATAATTTTGACTATTCTAATCCCAGTTTTGCTATAACTACACCTACACTTTTGACCAATAAAGGAGGGGATTGTCCACCAAATCACCAAATAGTTGAATTGCTTACCGTGGCAAACTACGAGCACTGGAAACAATTAAAAATTGGGGACCAACGCATTTATAAAAATAAAAAAATGGAAATTCTAGACGCTATGTTAGATGTTGTAGAAAAAGAATATATTCCGGGGTTTCGTAATCATATGGTCTTTAAAATGACTGGAAGCCCAACAACAAATGAAAGATATTGTTGGTGTCCACAAGGAAATTCTTATGGCTCAAATATTACTCCTGAAAATATTGGCCCCGGGAGGTTAAATTACAAGACCTCTTTAAAGAATTTTTATTTTTGTAACGCCTCTTCCGGGTTTGCCGGGTTTGCCGGCACGTTTTGGACAGGGGCTACCCTTTATGAAAGGCTAACCGGAGATAAAGTATTAAAAAAATGAGAGTGGCGATTATAGGAGGAGGAGCCGCCGGAATGATAACTGCTTATTTACTGAATAAACAAGGCCATGATGTTGAAGTGTTCGAAAAAAGTCCAGTGCTTGGAGGCAATATTATAACACTCAATAAAAATGCCACACCAAACAACTCTGATAGTGACTTACTGCTTGAAGGAGGTGTTATTGAGTTTTCAAATTCATTTGTCTACTTCAAGTCTTTACTTGATGAGCTGGATGTCTGCTATGAACCTGTTAATATAGGAACAGGAGTTTTTTATAAAAATGGAGCATTCATTTTATCATCAATTATGTCCAGAAAAAACTTTAGGGGTTTTTCTCTATTAAAAAGCTTCACTAAGCTGCATTTGTTATATCTGAAATCAATCCTGCTTGGTATAAAATTAAAGAGTATTAGCCTGTCAAAAGCCCGGCACTTATCATTGAAAACGCTTCTTGGAAAAGATACCACCAGTACGAATTGGTTAAAGCTATTCATGATGTATAGTTATTCAACCGATTACCGTCTCCTTGACGATTTTTCTAGTGAAATTGCCCTTCAAAATATCAAAAATTATATGCTTGCCGGATGGTTTCGAATTCCCGGAGGTGTATACACTTATATTGAGAAAATTATAGCCCTAAATAATGGTAAATTTCACATCAATTCAGAGGTGCGGAAAGTTTTACGAGAAGATCAGAATGTAATTTTGGAGATTGAAAATGGCGAAAGATTACTCTTTGACAAAGTCGTTTTAGCCATACCTCCTCATCAGATTTTAAACTTGTTACAAGAACCAACAAGCGAGGAATTATTTTGTTTACAGAAATGGAAAGGGAACAAAATCACTACAATTATTCACCAGGATGACAGCCTCTACAAACCATATCCGATAAAGCGGCCCTCTGAGTTTGACTTCTTTGAAACAAAATCAGGGTGGGGCTACAACGCCATTCTTAATTACCTTTGTGGAATTGACCCTCTCCCTAAGTATTTTCTTTCCTATAATTTGGAAAGCCTCATTGATTCCCGTAAAATCATCCATGTTGCAAATCACGAAACACCATTATACTCCCAAAATGCCGTGCAACACAGATCAAAACTTATTTCCCTAAATGGGCATAAAAATACGTATTTCGCAGGTGCCTGGCTTGATGATGGCCTGCATGAAGGAGCTACAATTTCTGCTATGAGAGTCGCTGATCTCATAAAATAAAGGTCACTATAAAACTGAAAATTTGAATGTTAAAAGCCACTTCTTCTTATATACCAAACCGTTAGAGTATATTCATCTGTAGCTGACTTTTTTTCGACCTGCCAAAGCACTTCCTCCTTTATTTCATTTTGGAGGGCAAGGTTCGGCTTAAATAATGTGAAACACAGGCATGAGACTCTCGCTAGCGGTTGGAAAAATCCTGATAGGAAAACTCAAATTCCAATGGTACTGCAGGATAATTTGTCATTTGGTATTTGTAATTTGGTACTTGTTTCGTCCTTCATTACATTTTGGCCGACAAGGCCCTCCTTCATTTTATTTCGGAGGGCAAGGTTTGGCTTAAATAATGTGAAACACAGGCATGAGGCTCGCGCTAGCGGGGGGAGTTGCAAAAACCACACAAGTCTAAATGGTATGTTTGCGCATTAATACTTAGAAATTACATAATGAGGACAACTATACTTTTATTTCTTCTTTCACTGACTTTTAATATGCTAAGTAGTCAGGAGACTCAAAAAAACAGGGTAATCATACTAACTGATATTGAAGCAGACCCGGATGATACACAATCTTTGGTGCGCTTGCTATTGTATTCTAATGAAATAGATATTGAAGGAATAGTTGCTACAACTTCATGTTGGATGACTGATAAAATTAATCCGCAATCAATTACCAAAATTATTAAAGCCTACGAAAAAGTTCAGCCAAATCTGTTAAAGCATCGTGCGGATTATCCAAAAGCAGAAAAATTATATGCTTTAGTAAAACAAGGGTTGCCAAAGTATGGAATGAAAGGCGTTGGAGAAGGAATGGATTCCGAAGGTTCAGACTGGATAATTAAAACTTTGGAAAAAGACGATGAACGCCCTTTATGGATTTCAACCTGGGGAGGGGTTAATACCCTTGCACAAGCTTTATATAAAATTGAAAAAACAAAAAGCAAAAAAGAAGCCAAACGATTAATCTCCAAACTTCGTGTTTATACTATTTCCGACCAGGATGATAGTGGAATATGGATAAGAAATAATTTTCCTGACTTGTTTTATATCGTAACTCCCGGTGACCATTATGGAAGTGCTACATGGACGGGGATTAATAGTTTTATAAAAGGAATTGATAATACAACGATAAGCAATGCCTGGTTAGCCAAACACATACAACAAGGTCATGGTCCGCTTGGAGCAGCTTATCCTGATGTTTCCTGGGGTGTTGAAGGCGATACACCAGCATTCCTGTCATTAATTCCGAATGGATTGAACAATGCCGAACATCCTGAATGGGGCGGTTGGGGCGGTCGTTACCAACTGTACAAACCAGATTTTTCCAGTACCAGGAAAGGAGGTTCGATTGTGAAAATAGAACCAGAAACAAGACCCATTTGGACAAATGCTATTGACAATTATATTCGGTTTATTCCAAAGGAATATGGTCGGAGTGTAAAAAAAGATACCACTGTTTTCAAAGGATACAAAGAAACTTTATGGCGTTGGAGAGATGATTTTCAACATGATTTTGCTGCCCGAATGGATTGGTGTGAAATGTCGTTTGAGGAGGCAAATCATGCGCCAGTCCCAATTCTGTCTCATCCTGAACAAATCACAGTTAAAGCTGGGGAAACATTTACATTAGATGCTTTCGAATCAACAGACCCGGATGGCGATAGTTTAAGTTTTCTTTGGTTTAATTATCCGGAGGCGGGAACATATAAAAAACACATAAACGTAAATGGAGTTGAAAATGCACACATGGCTCATATTACTGCACCAAAGGTTGATAAAGAAGAAACAGCTCATTTTATATTGAAAATTACGGATAAAGGAATGCCCCAGTTATCCGCTTATAAAAGAGTGATCGTAACAATTAAACCTAATTAACCACTACCGCTGACAAGAGATGTATAGGCCCGATAGGTTGGAGCTTCGAAATCCAAATTCCAATGATACTGTGGGATAATTTGTCATTTGGTATTTGTAATTTGGTACTTGTCATTTGATACGATGTATTTCCGGAATGAAAAAGCACTATAACATCATTATTGCCGGGGCTGGCGGTATTGCCCAGGCAGCCGGTCTGCTCCTGATGGAATGGAGTGAAGTACCGCCTACGGTTTATATAGGAAACCGAACGCTTTCAAAAGCGATAAAGGTAGCCAGATGGGTAGAGGAGGGTACAACAAATCCCTGTTCCGTTAAGGCATTTCATCTTCCCGGGGAAGGCCTTACAGAAGAAATGAAAGAAATCCTGGGCCATGGCGATGTACTCCTCGATTGCCTCCCCGGTAGCCTGGCCCCGAAAATAGCCGGGCTGGCCAAAGACTTTCAGCTGCACTATGCCAACCTGACGGAGTATGTTGCAGAAACTACAGAGATAATGGCATTGGCAAAGGATGCTACAACGGGTTTCGTGCTTCAAACCGGTCTAGCTCCAGGCTACATCAATATCCTCGCCAACCATCTTTTCCAACAGTTTTGCAGCGATTTTGAAGTAGATAAAGTGGACAAGCTGGAGATGAGAGTAGGGGCGCTGACAGACCATGCTGTTGCCCCGCATTATTATGGGTTCACCTGGAGTCCGGTAGGGGTAGCTACCGAATACTTAAAGGACACCCTGGTGCTCCGTGATTTTAAAAAAACAAGACTTCCTTCATTGTCAGATAGAGCCACCATAATTATCGATGGCATTACCTATGAAGAGGACCTTACTTCCGGAGGTGCAGCCGACCTGCCGGATGCATTAGCTAATAAGGTAGGGTTTCTGGATTACAAGACTTTGCGATATCCCGGACATTATGCATGGGTAGAAGAACAACGTACCGGTTTGGGAAATACCCCTGAGGCTATTGCTGCCTTACAGCACAAAATGGAAGCGCAGATTCCACATATAGAAGACGACAAGATTATTTTGTATGCAGCGGTAGAGGGTAAGGATAAGGAGGGAACTCTGTACAGGCGGGAGATCGCCAAACAGATACAACCACAAACAGTGGGAAGACATCAATTACGGGCTATCCAAATAGCCACAGCAGCGCCTTTGCTTCAGTCTGCTCAACTACTGCTCGAATGGCGTTATAGTGGGGTTGTCCTGCAAAGCCAAATAGATCCGAAGCCATTTTTAAACGGGAATTTTATTGTGCCGGTTTATGGAAAAGTGTAAGCCCCTAATAAAAGCCCGCAATGAGAATGTTTTTGAATTTAAAACAGGAGTATGATGCCTGTCTGCCGACAAGGCAGGCTCTCGCTGGGGGGCAAATCTCATCCCGATAGCTTCTCCTTCGTAATACTATGGAGAAGGAGCTATCGGGATGAAATTTTGGTAAATGAATAAATAGTTGTTTGACCGAAGGAATAATTTGATGTAATGCTATGCGTCGTATCACATGATTCATCATTTGGAGAAACATCCTGGCAGTATGGAATAAGGTATCTAAATGTCCTCTTGTACTTATTTCATTCTCTGCTGTTATTATGATAAAATCGTTGGAGGTAAATCGTCATCCTGTATCCCCAATACCCGACTCTTCTACAAGCCATTTTCCTTGGTTAACACGCATTTTTCACAAAAAAACACTTCCGGGAAAAGAAAAACTAACTAAGAGAAGTTACATTCCGCTAGTAGATGATAAGATTCAATATACAATTGAAGGAGAAAAATCAAGTCGGCATTTGGTTATAAACAATTTGCCGGGAACAATTGACTTTTGCCCATTAATTCGAAAAGTTGTGTTATACTGCGGCGCTGATGATGGAAAAAAGAATCATAACCAGGACTGACCTTTTGGGTAGACTAATAAAGGCAATATAAAATTATTCCAAAAATTGCTGCAATAAAGGCTCTTTTAATTTCTAATCGAATCGTTATCATGCCCTTACTTTTTAGTAACTTCAACAAAATTGTTCTGAATAAAATGAATAAGGAAAATCCGAACTTCACCAGATACCGAAAGGCTTTACAAAGTTCCCCTTTTTTTGAGGATTCAAGCATCGCTTCAATTGAAAAGTTACTAGATTTAATGACTGCTGAAAAATGGAATGTGAGGAGTTTTAAAAGTAGTATTGAGGTTTCTTCTACTTTTCATTTTATTGTTTCCGGTCGACTTAAAGTGTTTAAGTCCAATCCGGATTCAGGAAGGGAACACACGGTTTTTCTGCTATCACAGGGTGATGTTTTTGACGTACTTTCTCTTCTGGACACCAAACCGCATGACGTATATTGGGAGGCTTTTGATACTTCTGAGGTTTTAAAGGTTTCTATGGACCATATGCGCAACTGGATCAATGAATACCCCACAGTACATAAAGCGATTTTATATTATTTGGGCCATCGTATGCGGCAACTCATGGATGTTGCAACGGACGTCACCCTGCACAGCACGCTGGTGAGATTATCTAATTTGCTCCTTAAAAACATTAACGGCGAAACGAGAAAACTTGAATTGATCAACAACTTACCAAATGAAGAAATCGCAGGACTCATTGGCACTACCAGGGCGGTGGTTAGCAGGCATATTCAAGAACTAAAACGCTGCGGCGCAATTTCTGTCGGGCGTAAACAGATTAATGTAAAAAATTTACAATTACTTCTGTCAATCGCTGAGGAAAAATATATTCCCTAAGTCACTTTCCATTTATTGCCCATTGCAATAATCAATACTTAACATTTTTAAAATCCAGAGTGAATACAAGTGCTACCTAAGTAGCTGTTTCAACAAGCATAAAGACATAAATTTAAAGGCTTGGTTAAGTTCATGCTGCTCCATTCCTTTAGCATACATAAATCTAACACATCCATTTCATTTTTGAGCTTGAATACAAGTGTAAGCCCAGGCCCAAGTTTTGAAGAAATGTCAAAAGAGGTGCCAGAATAGCTATAATTGAACCAAGTCTATCATTAACCGATAAAGAAAATACAGTTGGCATATGAAATTATTTGTAAAAAGTATATTCAGATACAAAAGAACAAAGGTGAACCCTTTGGTTCTTGGCTCCTTTAATCTAAAATTCCCAGCGGCAACACGGATTTCATGGCAACAAGTTGATGTTTTTAAATGGCAGGTAAATTTTAACTTGAAAAAGAAAAAATGTACGGCTTTATTCAATAATGAGGGCAAATGGTTAGAGACAGTAAGGACTATTCCATTGGATAAAATTCCGAAAAGAATACAGCTTACATTCGATGAAAAAAATAATAGGGATGAACTTCGACAAATATACCATGTTCAAACCCCTGATAGTAGTTTGTATGAATTGAATCTGAATAACGGTCTTTATTCACTTAAACTCCTCTATGACCTTTCAGGAAAAATCGTTGGAAAATTAATTGTTTGATCAAACCAAAAATGAGGTGCAGAAAGTATTTCGTCTCAATAAATAAACCTTAAAAATGAAAATAGCAATCTTATCAGCAAACCCAAATCTTTATTCAACCAAAAGAATTATTGAGGCAGGCAGTAAAAAGGGCCATGAAATGGTCGTTATCAATCACACAAAATGTGATCTCGTAATCGAAAAAAGGAAACCATCTGTTATTTATAAAGGAGCTGAAGTACTAGATGTTGATGGGGTTATACCGCGAATTGGCGCTTCAGTTACTTTTTACGGAACTGCCGTTGTCCGTCAGTTTGAGATGATGAAAATTTTCACCGCTACGGAGTCACAGGCTTTGGTACGATCAAGGGATAAACTGAGAAGTCTGCAAATTTTATCCAGGGCGGGTCTTGGTCTTCCCAAAACAGTATTCAGTAATTACTCTAGAAATGTAAGCAATATTGTTGAAAAAGTTGGAGGTGCACCATTGGTCATAAAATTATTGGAAGGTACGCAAGGTCTTGGAGTGGTGCTGGCAGACAATAAAAATTCTGCAGAATCTATTTTAGAGGCGTTCAACGGGCTACAGGCACGTGTAATTGTTCAAGAATTTATTAAAGAAGCCGGGGGCGCTGATTTGCGCGCTTTTATTGTAGACGGTGTAGTTGTCGGCGCAATGAAGCGACAGGGGAAAGAGGGTGAGTTTAGATCCAACTTACATAGAGGTGGCTCGGCAGATATTATAGAATTATCAGATGATGAAGAAAATGCAGCCTTAAAAGCAGCAAAAGCCATGGGATTAGGTATTGCAGGCGTAGATATGCTGCAGTCAGAAAGAGGTCCGTTGATTTTAGAAGTCAACTCTTCGCCGGGATTGGAAGGTATTGAAGCTGCCACAGGGAAAGATATTGCAATGCAAATTATAAAGTATGTAGAAAGGAATGCCGAACACTAGTATCGAAATTTTAGGGAAAGCCATTTCTAAGGGCAAAGGAATACAGATAAACCTGGATATAGCAAAACTTCATACCCGCACTAAAATTGAGGTCCCCATTATTATTGAAAGAGCAAAGGAACCTGGTCCGACAATTCTAATCACGGGAGGTATTCATGGTGATGAAATAAATGGTGTTGAGATTGTAAGACAAATAGTGGCCAAAAAATATAACAAGCCTCAAAATGGCATGGTTATTTGTATCCCTGTGGTCAACATTTTTGGTTTTCTGAGTCAAACTCGTCAGTTTCCCGATGGAAGAGATTTAAACCGTGTATTCCCGGGATCTAAAAGAGGTTCTCTCGCAAGTATATTCGCCTATCATTTAATGAATGATATTGTGCCCCTTGCAGACTATTGTCTGGATTTTCACACGGGAGGTGCGAATCGATTCAATGCCGCCCAGATTCGAATTAATGAAGGAGACGCAGAAAGCTTAGAGTTGGCCAGGGTCTTTGGCGCCCCCTTTATTATGAAATCGAAGCGTAGGGAGAAATCGTATAGGGATTCTGCTATTAGATTAGGAAAAAAAGTACTCTTATATGAAGGGGGAAAATCGTTGGATATCGATAAAAGAATTACACGAATTGGGGTCAAGGGTGCCCTGAACGTTATGCATTTTTTGGGCATTAGGGATTTTACGGAAGAACTAGAAACCAATTTTAAAATAAAAGGCACCACTCCCATAATTGTTGAGAAATCAATATGGATCAGGGCTACGTATTCCGGTATGTTTCGCAGCAAAGCCGTATTGGGTAAATTATATAACAAAGGAGATAAAATTGGGAGTATTTCTGATCCGTTCGGCTATTTCGAAAGAACTGTAAAGGCTCCTGTAAGGGGATACGTTTTCTGCATAAATCATGCGCCGATCGTAAATAAAGGTGATGCGATTATCCACATGTCAATTGAACCTTGATTAAGAGATTTGGGCATTCTAATATAATTACTAAAAGATTTGGAAATAAACAACTTGAAATTAATCGGAAGTGAAGAATGGTGTGCGTTCGAACAGTTGAACATCCCTGCTATTCGCGCCAGAGTCGATTCCGGAGCAAGGACATCATCGATTCAAGCAAAGGAAATCAAATTAATTAAGAAGAACGGTGAGGATTGGGTCAGCTTTACCGTATGTCCCCTGCAAAAGAACACTAAGGTTCAGGTGCAGTGCAGTGCAAAAGTGTTGGGTAGGCGATCAATTAAAGGTTCTTTCGGGATATCTGAGGATAGGCTGATTATAAAAACCCCGATTACTATTGGAAAGGATACTTTTGATGTTGAACTCTCTTTGGCGAATCGTAACACGATGGAGTTTCGAATGCTGCTGGGGCGTGAGGCCATGACAAATAGGTTTATCATTAATCCTGCTGTAAAGCATCTACAGAAAAAATATCTCAGAAAAGAGGTCACGGCTTTATACAAATCTTAAGTGGTGAATAAATCAGATCAAATAAAAACAGTACAACAAGATTTAAATCTCGGCCTAAAGGTGAACATTCGTCTTTAAGGATATGTAGGAGGGAAATAGAATTCGATTTGAAGGGAACTATATTTAGTTGAAATTTCCTTAGTTCCAATCAATAGAAAACTAGGTAATTCCTAAGGCAGATGAAAGTGCGGTTGCCAATCCTAAAAAGCTAAGGAAACCGCAAATATCGGTAACAGTGGTCAGAATTATGGAGGAAGAGGTTGCGGGGTCTTGCCCCATGGCTTTAAGGGCCATAGGAATTACCGCACCGGCAAAACCTGCTATAATCATGGAAATGATCATCGATATTCCTATTACAATAGCGATGCCCAAAGAAGATGCCCAAAAATAAACGATTATACCTGTAGTCAAGGCAACCGCGATCCCATTCAAAAAGCCTACCATGATTTCCTTCCTGGCCACTTTGAACCATTGGGAGATTCTAATTTCTTTTAACGCCAAACCTCGCATGGTTACTGCCAGCGCCTGAGAACCTGTATTCCCTGATTGCCCAGCTACTACAGGTAAAAAAATCGCCAAGATTGTGATTTTAGCAATGGTATCCTCGAAAAAGCCCACTACCATGGAGGCCAAAAAGGCGGTAGCGAGGTTTACTTGTAGCCAGGGAAGCCTTTTTCTAACGGCCAGGGAGACCTTCGATAACGCTTGTTCTTCCCTGCCGGCGCCGAACATCGCTTGCAAATTCTCCGTCATCTCTTGCTTCGTTACATCCATAAGGGCATCATTTCTTATGACCCCAAGAAGTTTGTTGTTAATATCGGTAACGGGAATCTGCAATATGTCCTCACTCTCAATGACCTGCAATACTTCTTCCTGTGAGGCCATGGCGTTTATTGAAGGAGCCGGCTCAATAAGTTGATTTAATACTTCCGAAGGTTGAGAAACGGCAATATGCTGGATCGGGATTTTCCCCAATAGTTTTCCCTCCTCATCAAGGACATACACAACGGCAATTCTACGGTCCTTTAGCTGACGAATTTTGTTTAAAACATCTTCGACTAAATTATCGTTATAGAAAGCAGCAACATTGGTTTCCATGAGATATCCTGCAGTTCCTGGCCTGAAGCTCAAAAAATCCCTGATTTCGCTCGAAGTTAGACTGGGTAGAAGGGAGAGTCTTTTATCCACTTCTTCCTCGTTTAATCGGGAAAGGAGTCTGGCGGCCAAATGTGTATCTACCTGACTAAACAAACCAATGAACAAGGAATCATCCATTTTAGCAAGAAGTCCCGCGACAGTATCAGGATTAAGGCGAAAGAAAATCGCCCTGGCATTCTCAGGATTGACTTGCTTTAAATAATCCAATATAGCGTCATGCGGAATGGACTCAAGTGCGTAAGCCGCGTCTTTCGGATATTTCGTGAAAAACTCATTTCGTAATGTTGTTGCAGTTTTTTCAGCTTCTGATGTTGTTTTCATAAAAATTCTTAATTATCATTTGCCAAAACTTTGGAGCAAACCTGTCAGACCAAGAAGGTATAGTTCTCCGAGGGCACTTCCTGTTTCCAATATTTCCTTTGTTCCTTGTTTATCAGCTTTGTACGTGATCTCCTTGGCCATCCTATAGGGAAGGGTTCCTAAAAGTATATTTGCCCGATTTATGACCGGAATATAACGGTATTCGTACCATGCAGGATGGTTTATAACTTTCTTTATTGGTGTTTCTGGGAGAAAACTCGGTATCTGGGTAATCATTATCTCTTCGAGAACCATATCTCTATCCGCCAGTAAAAGTTCTTTAAGTTTTACACCTCCTTCAAAAGAACCGTCTACATCCACAATGTATAGATAGGACTCTAAATTTTCCTTATTCCTCTTAACGATTTCTATGGCATCATGAACGGACATTTCTTTATTTACGACTATTGCAGGAACCATCAACACACCTACTGTATCAGGTTTTTGTTCTAGTTTTTGACGAATAGCAGTAGCTTTCTTGGGAGATATATATGATAATAAGCTTTCCAGAAATTGTGTTTCCAACTGTCTGCATAAAGATTCGGCAAAAGAAATATTGCCGTTTTCTAAAAGTGTTCGAGTGAGTTGTGGTGACAGCAATGCAAAACAGTTGGCCGCTTTTCCGGTATTCATAAGCTCAAGCAGTTTTAGGCTTTTTTCAATAGGCTGCTGCTCCAGAAAAGCGGCAACGTCCTCCTCCTTTAACCGTTCTAATGCCCGGGCAGCCGGGAAAGGGTGTTTGTCAATAAAGTTATTTAATATGACTTCGTCCGGATTCATATTTCAATCTTTTGTGATTAAAAATGACTTGGTTTCATTGAACTCTTTTGCAGGAATAGTTACCTGTACGTTTTCAGCCTCCAAAATAACCCTTGTGGCATCGATCTTAATAATCTTGCCCTTGATTTCCCCGATTTGTATTTCGTCCCCTTCTTTGTAGCTCTTTCGGACATAAAAGGAACCCAAAATATTGCTTGTAGAAGTTTTTGCCCCTAAACCAAAGGCCAAGGCGGCCCCGAATAGTAAGAAAGCCAGGAAGATTTCAGTAATATCAGTAAGGAAGGATATTTCCAGGCCGATTTGATCCATGGCGATAATTATAGCTACGTAAAGAAGCAGGAATCTAGCGATTCTGCCCAACGTTGCACTATACTCTAATCCCAACCGTTCACTGACCGAAATTATAAGGTCCGAAACAAGGTTCCCAATAATGATAGCCGCAAAAATTATAAATAATGCAGCGATTAGATTAGGTACATATTGGATAATCCTTTCAAACCAGTTGGTCAGAACAGTTAACCCTAAAATATCCGTGATGAGGAGAACAGTAGAGAACAGAATCAACCAAAAGAAAGCCATTCCGATAAATGAACCTGCTTGCTCTAAATTAATGGTCTTAAATCTGCGGCTTAAAGTACGACCAATATAATTAATGAGCCGTATCACCAGATATTTAATAAGTCTGGCAACCAAATAGCCCATACCCAATATGAGCAGTGAAATAAGGATGTTCGGAATTAGTTCCAAAAATTGATTTTTGAGATTCCCCAGAATGGTGTTCATATCCTCTAACATATTGGTTCAAAGTTTTGAAAAAAAGCCATGCCTGCTAAAAGTAAAAGCCTTTGAGTTTTAAATACGTGATGGACCAAGTTTACAACCATTTCATTTAGCAAGATGTTCATGTCTTTCTATTTGCCTTTTATCTTTAACCATCCACCAGTTTCATAATTTGGGAAAATCTATTATGCTCTTTCTCAAATGATACGCCAATTATTAGGTAAACTTGCATTATCGATCAATACAAACATATGGTTTTCACATTACCAAAACAGCTACTTAGGTAGCTGTTTGCTTTTTGATAGACGTATACTTTTACAAGGCACTTACTAAGTAAAATATTCATTACAATTAGTAGGTGTTTGAAGTCTGCCAAATGTTATGGTACAACTAAAAGTATGGCCTTACCTATGAAAGCACTTTTTAAAGTAGAGCGCATCAATTTCAAGACCATCCATGAATTGCCGAATTCGTGGATGGCGCAAAATTATATTGACTTGCTTGAAATCATGGATTATGGCGATCCCTGTGAATTACCTCCTGAGGAGTTAAAGGAAATGTGTCTAATGTCCTTAACAGACAATGAACCTGAAGATGCGGCCAAAATAGTACTCGAATATGTTTTTGAGAATCGATTGACCAAGGGACAAATCGACAATATCTCTAACGAAATGTTGGAGGAGAAAATTTGGGAGGAGTATGCCGACCTATCCCTTCATGAAAACTTTTTTAATGTAAACCAATTACTTTACCAGGCTTATAACGGAAAATTTCCACATCCGCAGGCCATAAAATTTCAGGTTAGGCTAACTGCAAAGGATAACAACGCTTTTTCAATTTTCAAAACTTCTCCTGAGGCGACTATAATTCGGTTACTGGTGACGGGTATGCCAAAAAATACATTAATCTACAGGTTGTTTGAAGAGCAAGTAGAGGGTGAAGAATTCAAAGATGCCGAACATATCATATGGCAGTTCAAAATAGAATATGTGAACGATAAGGAAGTTCTTGTCGACATCATTTCATCAGAATATTGGTTTCATGATTTCAAATATATTAAGGATTTTGAAGGAGAAACCTTTTCGGATGTAATCGGTACGACATCTGAAGGAACTGGCATTTAAGGTGGATAAATATTTAAATCTTAAGATATCTGGTGACTTCACTTCACGATTACGATAGGTTCAACCTATATGATGGTTTTACAAAAAGGAGTTTTTATTGGGCTTTAACCTCTTACAAATCGGTTTAAAAAACTGTCAATGTCTGGCCCTTAAAGTGTCATTAACGATTTTAATGTCTCAAAAGATTAAAAACATTTGAGACAATTACGTGCTGATTTTTAATTAGGAAAGTAGAAAATAAATACTGATTAATAGCTAAAATTTTTAAATGGGAGATACATTAATTTGGTTGGGTATTCTTTTTTGCGTGACTCAATCGGCCATATTCTCCGGTCTGAATCTGGCGTTCTTTAGTCTTACCCGACTTCGCCTCGAAATTGCCGCCGAAGATGCCAGGTCCACCCGGGCAATAAAAGTCCTTAATATGCGTAAGGATTCCAATTTTCTTCTCACCACCATCTTATGGGGAAATGTTGGCGTAAATGTACTCCTCACCTTACTTACCGATTCCGTACTCGCAGGAATAGCATCCTTCGCGTTTTCTACAGGGGCCATTACATTTTTTGGCGAAATTATTCCGCAGGCCTATTTTTCAAGAAATGCCTTGCAAATGGCATCTGGCCTGGCACCAGTACTTAAGTTTTATCAAATTCTATTGTATCCTATCGCCAAACCTTGTGCTTTAATTCTAGATGCCTGGTTGGGGAAGGAGTCCATCAGCTACTTCACCGAAGAAAACATTAAACTTTTTATTAGGAAGCATATTGAAGACACAAGAAGTGAGATCGATGAAATAGAAGGTACGGGTGCAATTAATTTTTTATCCTTGGATGACAATCAAATCATAGAAGAGGGGGAAACGATCAATCCTTTTAGTATTGTCAATTTGAATGAACGGAACGGGGAATTAATCTTACCGGACCAGAGTGGTGCCCAAGATTATGAATTTATTAATAGAGTCAATCAATCTGGTGAAAAATGGATAATCTTTACGAATGAATTAAAAGAGCCAAAATTAGTATTGGATGCTGATGGATTTCTCAGGGCTACGGTAATTACAAAGGGCCAGGAATCCATAAAAGACTTCTGTCATGTACCACTCGTTGTTTCTGATGAAAATATCAATCTTGGTAGTATAATCAAGATGTTGAAATCCAATCTGGAGCAAAGCTCAGATAGACCTATAGATTTGGATGTTGTGCTCTTTTGGACGAAAGAAACCAAGCGAATTATAACAGGAGCCGACCTGTTTGGTCGTCTGTTGAAAGGAATCTAGATGAAGAAGTTCATAATAGCTTAGATTTAATAAAATAATCCTTCTTTAAAATTTAAATAAACAAGTTCAAATTCATGGAGTTATAATAATATAAACAGTGGAAGCATACTATACAAAAATCATAGAATCAATTGTGGTCATAGCACTCTATGTGCTTATTCGGCTGGTAGTAAACAAGCTGATTCATAGAAGAATCACTGATAAACTGGTCCAAAAATCAAGAACCAAAATTATAAGGAAAACTACCAATTTTATAATCCTTGCGATCTGTCTTATCATACTATTGGTGATTTGGGGAGTAAAACATTCGGAGTTGGCGGTTTTCGTTGGTTCTGTACTCACCGTTGTTGGCGTAGCCATGTTTGCACAATGGTCAATTTTATCAAATATTACATCCAGCATTATCATATTTTTTAATCACTCGGTGAAAATAGGTGACGATATAGCTATTATGGAAACTAAAGATTATGAAATTCAAGGCGAGGTGATGGATATTGGATTGTTTTTTGTAAGGCTTAAAATGAGTGAAACCGGGGAGGAGATTACCCTGCCCAATAATATTTTTATTCAAAAAACTATAAAAAAGAGAACGGATAAAATGTAAGTTGAAGAAAAAGGTATTGAGGTTGAGACACACCAAATACCCTAATAAAATAAACTTCTCTTATTAAAATGATTGGAAAGGAGATTAGTCAATCAGGTATTTCCTGATTCTTTAATAATTCCTGAAAGTAGTCTTCATAGGATTACTATAACTGATAGTAATTGTAAGGAAAAGAAATTCACCTATCCTGTTTTTTATCCTATTGAAGCGCTTTCAATAGGGGGAAGTAAAGGATTAAAATTCCAAATTCCAAATTTCATCCCGATAGCTTCTCCTTCGTAATACTATGGAGAAGGAGCTATCGGGACTCAAACCTCGAACTTCAATAACAATATAAGATTCATTGTTATTTGGTGCTTGTCATTTGGTGCCTGGAAGCCTTATATTTGAACCCTAAAAGAAGAAGCATGGCCTCAGGATTTTTTGCTATTTTGGATGACGTAGCGACGCTATTAGACGATGTGGCCACCATGGGTAAGGTTGCGACCAAAAAGACCTCGGGCATTCTGGGAGATGATCTGGCTGTGAATGCAGAAAAAGCTTCCGGTTTTGTTTCCCAACGAGAACTCCCCGTGCTTTGGGCCATTACAAAAGGGTCGCTGCTTAACAAACTTATTATTCTGCCCATTGCTTTTCTTTTGAGCGCCTTTGCGCCATGGGCGGTGAAGGTAATCCTTGTTCTTGGGGGCCTTTATCTCGCCTATGAAGGAGCTGAAAAAATATACGAATTCTTTGTCCCCCATCCCAGCCCGCATATTCCATCAGATCTGGAGATCCCGCAAAAAAGCGACATCCTCGAAATGGAAAAAAGAAAGATTAAGTCGGCCATCCTAACCGATTTTATTCTGTCCATTGAAATTGTCATCATAGCCCTGGGCACTGTTATGAACAAACCCCTGATTACTCAGATCCTTGTGGTATCGTTTGTAGCACTCCTGGCCACCATAGGCGTGTATGGGCTTGTGGCGCTTATAGTTCGTATGGATGAGTTCGGCGCCCGTTTGATTGCCATTAATGGGGAAGACAATAGTATAACGGATATTATAGGGCGGTTTTTTGTGAATGCCCTGCCATGGGTAATTAAATCACTCTCGGTTATAGGAACCATAGCCTTATTGCTGGTCTCGGGAGGGATTTTTGTACATTATCTGCCATTCCTGCACAACCTCTTTCCTTCCGTTCCGGATTTACTTGTTGAATTTGTAGCAGGGTTACTGGCCGGATTTTTGGTGCTTTTCTTTGTTAAAGCAGGGAAGAAGCTTTTTGGTAGACACTAACGAAGGTTTAGGTATCGTCCGGATCTTACTAAACTTTGCCAAAAAGGATTAATTTTAAAGGATAAGTATTTGTCCGGATCTTACTAAACTTTGCCAAAAAGGATTAATTTTAAAGGATAAGTATTTAAATATGACAAAATCTGAACAGGAATACCCAAATTTTAAGCTTAACGACAAGGTAGCTATTATTACGGGGGCGGCCCGGGGTCTTGGAAGAGCATGCGCGCTTGCCCTGGCACATGAAGGGGCAGACATAGCTTTAGGCCTGAGGGATGTAAGCACTGCAGCTGACCTGGAGCAGGAAATTAAGGCCATGGGCAGAAAGGTGATCCGTTTGCAAATGGATGTTTCCTCTCTTCAGCAAATTAATGATGCGGTTAGCCAGGTGGTTACAGCGTTTGGCAAGATAGATATCCTTGTGAATAATGTGGGTATTGCCCCGGCCAATCCTGCTGAAAAGGTAACCGAGGAGGATTTTGACCAGACCATCAATTTAAATTTAAAAGGAACCTTTTTTACTGCACAGGCAGTAGGCAAACAAATGATCAAACAGGGATCTGGGAGCATTATCAACATGAGTTCACAGGCCGGTTTTATTGCGCTGGACGATGAGTCTATTTACTGTATGACCAAAGCAGGGGTCAACCACCTTACCAAAAACCTTGCTTCGGAGTGGGCTAGGTATAATATAAACGTCAATGCAGTGGCACCTACCTTTATTGAAACGCCGGGTACCGAACCCTGGTTAAAGGATAAGGACTTCAGACAAAGTGTACTGGATAGAATTCCCCTGGGCCGTATTGGCAAACCTATGGAGGTCGCCGGCGCTGTGGTGTTTTTAGCCTCGGATGCCGCCTCACTTATAACCGGGGAAATAATGCTCATTGACGGGGGCTGGACCACCAGGTAGTTGGTTTTGAATATTCTTGCGATTTATTAAATTATAAGTGATAGGGTATACAACATTTCTTAACTCAGGTTAACCTATTTTGAAAACTTAGAATGTAAATTTGATTTGTAATTAAAATAAAATACTAACTAAGATTATTGGCCATGAATGAAAATTGGAGTAAAACAAAAGGCATTTATTCTTTACTACTGAGTTTATGTTTGATTTTATCAGCATGCCAACAAATGAGTGAAAAAGAAACCGATAAATCAGCAGGATTAAATGGTGGCTTTGAAATATCTAAAAACGACTTACCGGTAAACTGGTTAATCTATAGCCCTAATACAGTCCCGAATGCCGATTTTAAAATTGGTTTGGACAAAACTATTTTTAAAGAAGGAAAGCAATCGCTTAGGTTTGATGTCATAAATTGTTCTTCTACGGGCGGTTGGCAATCTCCCGGATTTACCAATGAATTTTCTGATAGCGGTAAATTTGAAGGAGAAGGCACCTATAAATTAAGTTTCTGGATTAGAAATGACCGATCAAAATATCGTATCAATGCAGGAGGTGTTGCTCCTATGGAAGGGGATATGAAAAATTTAATTGAAAGTGATCAACAAATAGAAGATTGGAAGTACCAGGAATATGAAATAAGCGTACCAAAGGATCAACATTTAAGAATGGAACTAAATATTTTGCAACCAGGCACTTTTTGGATTGATGATATTAAAATAGTTAAAATTTAATACTGCACACAACAAGGTGGATAGTTCATTGCTCTGATTTTGCTAATCAAAAAAACCCAGCCTATTCATGCCTTATGGCTATTTTGATCTGAAGACCTGCGCGGAATCATTCCCGAACAACCACCTTATGTAACATAAAGCTTAGGTAATCGTCGAAAAGGAACAACCAAAACATTCACAATAGCTGTTGTAGCTCTCATAATAGCTGCTAATAATCATAGCTTTCAACAGTTAAGAATTCAAACCTGGGAAATATGATCTTAGTTCAAATAGTTTTTGCATCCCTGGTAATAGGCCCAATAGTATGGGGGATAGTCAATTGGTTTAAATACAAAGGCCTTACCGCTCCTGAAGTTGCAATCCACTACCCTACTATGATTAATTCTGCGGTATTTTTTGCCCTGGCATTCAATATAATTTTCTTTCTGCAAGAGGTATTTCTTGTTCTTGGTAAAAAGGCGCTTGGCCTGCAATCTTTTCTATACCATAACAATCATACC